>NZ_JBHXFA010000153.1:0-11130 GCF_042724175.1 Streptomyces sp. NPDC127084 | reverse complement strand
GGGGGCGCGCGCGTGTGTCCCGCCCCCGGCCCCGCGCCCCCCGCCGCCCGCCGCCCCGCGCGGGCCCCCCCCCGCCCCCGCACCCTCGCGCTCGGCCTCCGCGTCGTTGGCGGCCCCGGGTGTGTCCACCAGCGTCAGCACGGGGATCCCGAGCCGGTCCGCGAGCCGTACCAGTCGCGCGGCGGTCCGGTAGCCGGCGGGCCGGGTCGCGGTCCCCGCCTGCGCCGCGTAGGCCACCGTCCGGCCCTCCCGCAGGCCGAAGCCGCACAGCATCCCGGGGTCCGTGCCGCCGCATCGGTCGCCCTGGATGTCGAGCCGCGGGCCGAAGTACGCGTCGAGATACGCCTGGGCGCGGGGACGCCGGGCGGAGCGCGCCAGCCGGACGGCGCCCCAGCCGGTGGGTGCCGGCTCCTGGCCGCCGAGGGCGAACGGCGGCGTGGGCGCCTCGACCGTCACCTGGTCCGGCGCTTGGTCCTGCCGGGCTCCGCCCGTCAGCAGCACCAGCCACGAAGCCAGCGTCTCGCGCAGCTCCTCCTGCCGGACGATCGCGTCGATCTGGCCGGCGGCGAGCTGGCCCGTCGCCGTGTACGCGGACGGGTCGGCGTCCTGCGGCCTGACCCGTGACCCGGCGAAGCCGATCTGGGCGCCCGGCAGCGCCAGGATCACATCCGCGCCAGCGCCGAGGGTGGCCCAGCCCCCGCCCGTCGTGGGATCCCGGAGCACCGCGATCTGGGGCAGCCCGGCCGCCCGGGTCAGGGCGGCGGCACGCGCCACCCGCTGGAGCTGGGTGAGGGCGATCATGCCCTCCTGCATCCGGCTGCCACCGGTGGCGATCAGTGAGACGAGCGGCAGGCGCTCGGCGCGGGCATGGGCGTACGCCGACTCCAGCCGGTCCCCGGTCCGCTGGCCCAGCGAGCCGCCCATGAAGCGGAACTCGAAGGACACGACCACCGCCTGGCACTCGCCGATCCGCGCCACGCCCCAGACGACCGACTCCCGCTCGCCGCTGCGGGCCGCCGCCCGGGCTCGCGACGCGCCGTAGCCGTCCCAGCCGATCGGCCCGTCGTCCGGGTGCGAGGTACCCGTACCGGCGGGCGAGCCGGTCCGCGGCACCTCATCGGACGCCACCTGCTGCTCGAACCCTTCGAGCTCCTCGAACCCCTCGGCGACCAGCGCGATCGCCGTCCGCGCGGTCAGCCCGTCAGTCATGCCTCAGCGCCCGCTTCATGATCTTGCCCATGTCGTTGCGGGGCAGACTCTCCAGATAGCGGACCGTACGGGGCCGCTTGTGCGGGGCCAGTTGAGCGGCGACATGGTCCGCGAGCGCCTCGGCCGACGGCGGACGCTCCGGATCCGCCGCCACCACCCACGCCACCACCCGTTCCCCCAGATCCGGGTCCGGTTCACCGGTCACCGCGACCTCCCGGACATCCGGATGGTCCAGCAGAGCGTTCTCGATCTCTCCGGCGCCGATCTTGTAACCACCGCTCTTGATCAGGTCGGTCGCCTTGCGGCCCACGATCCGCACATAGCCGTCCGCGTCCCGCACGGCCATGTCACCGGTACGGAACCAGTCCCCGTCGAACGCCGCCGCCGTCGCGTCCGGCCGGTTGAGATAGCCGCTGAACAGGTTCGGCCCGCGCACCTGGATCTCGCCGACCGTCTCGCCGTCGTACGACGTGATCTCGGAGCCGTCCTCCTCCACCAGGCGCAGCCCGACCCCCCGCAGCGGCAGGCCGACCGACCCGGGCCGTGCCCCGCCGCCGACCGGGACGCTCGTGTTCATCAGCGTCTCGGTCATCCCGTACCGCTCGATGACCTGCCGCCCCGTGCCCGCCGCGATCCGCTCGTGGTCGTACACGGGCAGCGCCGCCGAGCCCGAGACCAGCAGCCGCGCACCGGCCAGTGCCTTGGCCAACTCGGGGTCGGAGTCCAGGGTTTCGGCCAGCCGGTGGTACATGGTCGGCACCCCGAACAGCATCGTCCCGCCCGCGCCGAGCTCCCGCGCCACGCCCTCCGCCGAGAACCTGCCGAGGTGCCGCACCTCGCCGCCCCGGCGCAGCGGACCCAGGACGCCCAGGATCAGCCCATGCACATGGAACAGCGGGAGTGCGTGGACGAGTACGTCGTCGGCGGTCCACTCCCAGGCTTCGGCCAGTGCGTCCAGCGTCGTCGTGATCGCCCGCCGGGGCAGCACCGCGCCCTTCGGGGCGCCCGTGGTGCCCGAGGTGTAGACGATCAGCGCGGGCGATTCGGGGTCGTCCGGTTCGGCCGGAAGCCGGGCCGGGGTATCCGGCTTCGCCGCCGTATCCACCGCGATGTCCTGGCGCTTCAACCCGGCGAGCGCGGAAGGCAGTTCGTCACCCGGCGCGGCGAGCACCAGTGCGGGCGCGCTGTCGCCGACGATATGGGTCAGCTCCCGTTCGCCGGTCTTGGGATTGAGCGGTACGGCGGGAACTCCCGCGAGCAGCGCGGCCACCACCCCGACCGCGGTCTCCAGCGTCGGCGTGGCCCACACCGCGACCCGGCCGGCACCCGAGATTCGGCCCGCCAACGTCCCGGCCGCCGTGCCGAGTTCGCCGTAGGTCAGCGCACGGTCGGCGAACCGCAGGGCGGGACGTTCCGGCTCCGACAGCAGAGCCGGAAGCACCGGCACCGGCGGAGACACCGGAACCTCCGGCAGCACAGCACTCACGAGTCGTCCTCCTCAGTCCGGGGCGCTCCCTCCATTGTCCCCACGCCCTGCCTACCGGCGCGCAGCGAATTCGGGGTGGAAGCGAGGTCGACTACGGCTCAGGACAGCGACAGCGACAGCGACGGTGGCAGCGGCAGGGCCAGCAGCACCGCGTACACCGCCACCAGGCCGAACCCCACCCGGAAGGTCCAGGCCCGGGCGCGGGCCCCGATCCGCGCCCCAGCGAGCCCGCTGACCGCGACCAGCGACTGCTGCCAGGCGAGTGAGGCGACGAACACCCCGGCCACGAACACCGCACCGGCGCCGCCGCTGCTCAGTTCGGCACCCTGCGCCGTGGTGAGCGCCGCGAAGTAGAGCGCGGTGGTGGGGTTGACCAGGGTCAGCGCGGCGAACCGGACGAAGGTCCGCACCGGCCCGCTCCCGGCGCCCGGCCCCGCCGCGGCGGGGGAGCCGTCGTCGGCGGTGTGCCGCGACGCCCACAGCCCCCGTACCGCGATGCCCATCAGCACCGCCGCCGACACCAGCCGCACCCACGCCTCGACCCCGGTCAGCGCCGAGGCCACCAGCGGCCCGATGGCCGTGGCGACCGCCGCGTACGCGAAGTCGACCACCGCGACCGCCGCCGCTGCCGCGACGGCGTTACGGCGGTCCCGCAGGCTCTCCTGCACCAGCAGCACGCCCATCGCTCCGACCGGCATCGCCACACCGAGACCGGCGGCAGCCCCGGCGACCGCGGTCGTCCACATCTCGCTCATGGCGCACACCATCGGGGGCGGACCGTGGCTCACGCGGCCGTATTACGGTCAGGGCTGCGACAATCGCGGCATGGATCGCCTGGACAGTGAAATTCTCGGTGTGCTTCAGGAGGATGCGCGGATCTCCTACCGCGATCTCGGGGTACGGGTCGGACTGAGCGCCAACGCCGCCGCCGACCGGGTGCGCAGGATGCGCCGCGAGGGGGTCATCCGGGGGTTCACCACCCTGGTGGACCCGGCGGCGGCAGGCAGCCGCGAAGGCCTTGTCGTGTTCATCGACGTGACCCTGCGCCTGGACACCACGAACGAGGAGTTCGAGGCGGCGGTGCTGCGGCTTCCGGGCATCACGGAAGTCGTGCATGTCACCGGCGCCCACGACTACCTGGTGCGCGCCCGCGCCGCCGACCCGGCGGCGCTGGACACCCTGCTGCGCCGGCTCAAGCGGGAGGCGGGCGTGGCCCAGTCGAGCACCCGCATCGCCCTGCGCGCCGCCCGGTAGTCGCCGCCCCGCCCAGTAGCCGGTGCGCCCGCACGGCGCCACGCACGGGACCTACGCGGTCAGCGGGTTGAGCACCATCGACTTGACGTTGCCCTCCAGCATCGCCCCCAGCCCCAGCACAGCGCACACATCGGGCTGCTCGGCGATATGCACCGGCATCCCGGTCTCGTCGCGCAGCATCTGGTCCAGTCCGGGGAGCAGTGCGCTGCCGCCGACCATCATGATCCCCCGATCGGCCAGGTCGGCGACCAGATCCGGTGGGCAGTCGCGCAGGATCTTCCCGATGCCGTCGAGCACGGCGGTGAGGGGGGAGTGGATGGCGTCCCTTACCGCCGCGGTGTCCACCTTGACCGAACGCGCCAGGCCGGTGGCCACGTCACGCCCGTGGATCTCGGTGGACTCGGGGCCGCGCACGGTGAGCCCGTTCTCGCTGAGCGCGAGCTGGAGCGGGCGTACGGACTGGCTGGGCAGCATCAGCGCGTGTTGGTGGCGCAGATGCTGGATCACCGCATGGTCCACCGCGTCCCCGCCGACCGGGATACGTACCGCCGTGACGATGGAGCCGAGCGAGAGCACGGCGATCTGGGTGGTGGCGGCACCGCAGGCCATGATCATGGTGGCGGTGGGCTGCTCCACCGGGAGGCCGCAGCCGACGGCCGCCGCGATCAGGGTGTCGACCAGCTCGACCCGCCGCGCGCCCAGCCCGACCAGGGTCTCGACGGTGGCGCGCTGGGCGAGCGGGTCGGCCTGGTGCGGGGTGCAGGCCGCGGCCCGCAGCCGGGGCTTGCGGCGCAACTGGCGGCGGAGCTTCTCACCGAGCAGATGGCGCAGCATGCGCTGGGCCATCTCGATGTCCACCACGGTGCCGCCGGACACAGGACGCATCACCCGGATGTAGTCGGGGGTGCGGCCGGTCATCTGCTGCGCGAACTCGCCGACGGCGATGAGCGCGCCATTGCGCATGTTCACGGCGACGACACTCGGCTCGTCCACGACGAGCCCGGCACCCTTGACGAAGACACGGGTCCGTGCGGCGCCGATGTCGACGGCCACGTGGCAGCGGCGCAGCTGGTCGAGGCTGACGGTCACGGCGGTCCTCCAGGGATCGGTTCCTCTTCGCATCGTGCGACCGCGGGGCGCCGGGCGCGCGTTGTGCTGAGCCGCTCGGGGAGAGTCAGGTGACGGGATGTCAGCACCGGACCGGTTGCCATGGGCCCCGTGCGTGCCGCAGAAGTCACATGAGGCGCTGCAGTAGCCCCCAGGTGAACTCGGCCGTGCACGGCTTCCCTCCCGGCAGGGTGAACGCCAGCCCCCAGCGGGTCGGCGCCGTGCCCTCCATGGGCCGTACGAGCGCGAAGGCCGTGGCCACCTCGTCCACCGTGCAGGACCAGGGGCGTAGATCCTCCTCGGTGCGCAGTTCGGGGCCCCGCGCACCCGGCGCGCGGACCAGCCATTCGTTCCATACCGCCCCGCCCGGTGCCGCCAGCACCTCGAACCGGAGGTCCGGCCACAGCGGTACGGGCCACAGCAGGGCGTCGCACTCCAGGTCGCCGATGCGGCGGCGGGCGGTGGACTCGGGCTCGCCGAGCACGGAGCGGTAGCGGGACAGCGCCCCGCGGGCCCTGGGGGAGCGGAGTATCGCCTGCCAGCGGCGGTTCGCCTCGCGCATGTCCGCGATCGACGCACCGAGCCGGTGCCGGGCGTCCTCGACCAGCTCCGGCTGGTGGTCGGCCATCCGGCGGAGCAGGACGAGCTGGAAGTCAGAGGGCCCGAACGCGGAGCTGTTCATGGCTTCATCGTGCCCGGTGCTGCGGCGGTCGCCGCGCCGCGGAACCGTCGGTTCCACACAGGATCCTCACAGACGCGCCTATCTCCGTCGCCTGTCCGCTGCGTACGCTGCGAGCCCCATGGACTACTGCTACCAGTGCCGTCGGCACCTCAATGGGGCTCTGGCGTGCGCCGGATGCGGTACACCCGCGCACGAGCTGCGGTACTACCGGCCCGCCGCCCCCGCCGCCCCCGCCGCCCCCGCCGCCCCCGCCGCCCCCGCCGCCATGCCTCCGGCCCCAGTGCCCGCCGCGGCCCCGGCGCCCAGGCCGGCTCCCGCACCCGGGCCGGCGCCCGCCCCGCTGGACGAGGTGGTGGTCGAGCTCGGCGGTGCCTACGACGAGCCCCGGGCGCCGTCAGGACATCGCCGCGCACCCGCCGAAAGCGGAAAGTCGCGCGGACCGGCCGGTACGCGCAGGCGCCGCCCGCGCCGCAGCCGTGGCCGCAAGGTCGTGCTCGGCACGGTCGGTCTGGCGCTTGCGGCGGGCGTGCTGAGCCTGACCGAATTGGCGAAGGAGGCTGGCTGGAGCGGTGACGGCGCGTCCGTTGAGGTCAGGGAGGAGGAAGAGCCGCTCCAGGTTGACGAGGTCCCCGAACCGGCGGCCAGTGATGAGTCGGCGGAGCAACCGGTCGAGGTCAGCGAGAAGCCCGAGAAGCCCGAGACGGAATCGGCGGCGCCCTCACGTGCCGACGGCACCGGAGCCGGGGCGGCCAAGGGCCGTCCCGTAGCGGTGGAGTCCGCGTCGGAGGCAAGACGGTCCGGTTCGGCCGCGCCCAATCCGAGCAGTGACGTTTCTGCTTCGGCGTCGCGGGAACCTGGCGGTAAGCCGTCGGAACCGGGCGGTCCGGGCGGTCCGGGTTCGGCGACACCGCCTCCGGCGGTCGCCCCCACGACCGCTCCGACATCCTCCCCCTCGCCCAGCGAGACATGCACCTGGTTCCTCTTCTGGTGCACCTGAGCTCCCGGTGCGTCTGAGCGCTGTCGCGGCTACCGCGGCTCGCCCAGCATCCGCCTGAGCAGGTCCCGCAGCACCGTACGCTCCTCCGCGGACAACTCCGCCAGTGGCTCCCGCGCGAAGTGCAGGGACTCCCGCAGCTCCCGCGCGGTCTCCCGGCCCTGGTCCGTGGCCGCCGCGATCTTCACCCTCCGGTCGGCCGGATCGGGTCGCCGCTCGACGAGCCCCCGGGCTTCCAGCCGGTCGATGATCCCCGTCACGTTCGACGGCTCGCACTTCAACTGGCGGGCGATCCGGCGCATCGGCGTGGCCTCGACGGAGAGCAGGCCCAGTACCCGGGCCTGCGCGCCGGTGAGGTGGTGCCGGCCCGCGGCCTCCTCGTACTCGTCGTGGTAACGGGCCACGACCGCGCCGATGAGATCGACGACCTCCAGGGTCAGCGGGTCCGTTGGTGTGATGGCCATGCGGCCAGCATACCCGATACTTGACAACTTGAAATATCTAGGCGCATGGTTGTTTCAGGTGCTGAAATTCATGTACTGAAACATCTGCACCGGCACACCCCGCAACATCCAGTAGGAGGCACGCAGTCATGTCCGCACTTCCCGCGTCCAGCCGTGAATGGCACCTTGTCGCCCGTCCGCACGGCTGGCCCAAGCCCGAGGACGTCGCCCTGCGCGAGGTCCCGGTTGCGGAGCCGGGCGAGGGCCGGATCCTCGTGCGCAATCTGCACTTCTCGGTCGACCCGTACATGCGCGGCCGGATGAACGACGTGAAGTCCTACGCCCCGCCGTACCAGCTCGACCGGCCCATGGAGGGCGGCGCCGTGGGCGAGGTCATCGCGTCCGCCGCCGAGGGCTTCACCGTCGGCGACCATGTCCTGCACGGCCTCGGCTGGCGCGAGTACGCCGAAGTCCCTGCTCAGCACGCCACCAAGATCGACCCCTCCGTGGCCCCGCTCTCCGCCTACCTGGGTGTGCTCGGCATGCCCGGGATGACCGCCTACGCGGGTCTCTTGGATGTCGCCTCCTTCAAGGAGGGCGACACGGTGTTCGTGTCCGGCGCCGCCGGTGCCGTCGGCAGTCTCGTCGGGCAGATGGCGAAGCTGAAGGGTGCCTCGCGGGTCATCGGTTCCGCCGGCTCCGACGAGAAGGTCAAGCTGCTGGTGGAGGAGTACGGCTTCGACGCCGCGTTCAACTACAAGAACGGCCCCGTGGCCGAACAGCTCGCCGCAGCCGCGCCCGACGGGATCGACGTGTACTTCGACAACGTCGGTGGTGAGCACCTGGAGGCGGCGATCTCCTCGTTCAACCCCCATGGCCGCGCCGCCCTCTGCGGAATGATCGCCCAGTACAACACCACCGAGCCCACTCCGGCACCGCGCAACCTCGTCATGGTGATCGGCAAGCGGCTGCGCCTCCAGGGCATGCTGGTCTCCGACCACGCGGCGCTCCAGCCCCGGTTCGTCCAGGAAGTGGGCGGCTGGCTGCGGTCCGGCGAGCTCAAGTACAACGAGACCGTGGCCGAGGGCATCGAGAACGGCTTCGACGCCTTCCTCGGCATGCTGCGCGGTGAGAACACCGGCAAGATGGTCGTCTCGCTGACCCGCTGACCCGCTGACCCGCTGACCCGCTGACCCGGCCCCAGGCGGCCTGACCCGCCGCAGCACCGGGCCGCACCCCCCTCCACCGGGGTGCGGCCCGCTGCTGTGCACGGCCCCGCCGTAGCTCTTTCGGACCGGTTCCGCTCGCCCGATAGGGTGAGCGGCATGCGTGATTTCGGGGCAGGCTTCGGCTACATGATCAAGGGTCAGCGGTGGGTCGGCAGACACGGCCGGTGGTTCGGTTTCGGACTGCTGCCTGGACTGATCACCATGGTCCTGTACCTCGCCGCGCTCATCGGACTCTGGTACGGCGCGGACGACCTGGTGGCCTGGTCGACGCCGTTCGCGGACGACTGGTCGTCGCCATGGCTCACCGTGTTCCGCGGCTTCCTCACCGCACTGCTCTTCGTCTTCGGTGTCTTCCTCTCCGTGATCACCTTCACGGCCGTGACCCTGCTGGTCGGACAGCCCTTCTACGAGTCGCTCTCCAAGGAGGTCGACCGCACCGAGGGCGGCGAGGTCCCCGATTCCGGGCTCAGCCTGTGGCGCGAGCTGTGGATCTCCGCCCGGGACAGTCTGAAGGTGGTGCTGCGGGCCGCGTTCTACGGTGTGCTGCTCTTCGCGCTCGGTTTCGTCCCGGTCGTCGGGCAGACCGTCGTCCCCGTACTCGGCTTCTGCGTCTCCGGGTACTTCCTCGCCGAGGAACTCACCGCCGTCGCCCTCCAGCGCCGTGGCGTCGAACTGAAGGAACGCCTCGTACTGCTGCGCGGTCGCCGCATGCTCACCCTCGGCTTCGGCGTCCCGCTCGCACTTGCCTTCGTGGTCCCGTTCGTCGCGGTGTTCCTGATGCCGGGCGCGGTGGCGGGCGCGACGCTGCTGGTCCGCGATCTGACGGTTACCCCGGACGGGTCGCAGTCCGAGCCCGAGCCCGAGCCGGAGTCCCGGACCGAGCCGCAGTTCGCGCCGCACGGCGGCCTGTACAGCCTCAGCAAGGACCAGCCCCGGGGCGGTATCTGACCCGCGTCCAGGCGAATCGTCCCGGGGTTACGCACGCGCGACCGGCTCGCTCGTCGCGACGGGCCGCGGCCGCGCGGCGGCCTCACGCGGGCGGCTCGGCCGCCGTCACATTCCGGTAGGCGATCTCAGCGAGCCGCCGCTGGCCGTCCCTGCCGGGGTGGAACCAGTCCCAGGGACTCAACTGCTCACCCGTGAAGCGGTAGTCGAAGACATCCCCGCCGTCGTAGCGGCAGCGGCGGTCCTTCGCGCACACATCCCTGAGCGCCTCGTTGTACGCCACCACCCGCTCGTACACCCGCGTCCTGCGCTGCCCTGCCGCCTGGCCCAGGTCCTCGGCGTCAGCGAGCATCGAGGCGCAGATGCCCAGCTTCCAGACCTCCCGGCCGAGCGGGTTCTCCCGGCCTGTGGACCACAGGCGCTTCAGGTCGGGGACGCTCGACACATAGACCTGCGCCTTGGGCGCGGTACGGCGCAATGCGCGCATCGCCGCTTCGAACGACGCCGTGAACTCCTTGACCGGGGTCATCAGTTCGGGTGAGTCCCGGCATGCGTCATTGGCGCCCGCCATCACCGTGACCAACTCGGGGCGGTGTGCCGCGGCCGCGGTCATCTGTGCCGGGAGGTCCGCCATCCGCGCCCCGCTCCGGGCGTGGTTCCAGCTCCGTTCGGCCGCCGCCGGACCCAGCAGGCGCTGCGCCAGACTCCGTACCCCTGTGTCGCTGCCGGTTGCCCAGGACACCTCGGGGCAGTCCGCCAGCAGGGCGCAGACATCGAAACCGCGCGTGATCGAGTCCCCGACGGCCGCGATCGAGCCGGGGCTGCGGTCCCACGCGGGGGTGGGCGAGGGAGTCGGCCGGGGGGTCTTCGGTCGGGCGCCGCTCTGCACGGCGGGTCGGTCGTCACAGCCTGTGACCGATGCCTGCCCGATGAGCACCGCCGCCGTCAACGCGGCGACAGCGGCAAACGGGCGAAGCCTCAGTCGCCCATTCCGCTGGATTCCGTGCATCCTCGCCCTCCCCGTCGGTGCCCCCGCGACACCCCGTTTCCCCCCAGCGCACGGTAGCTTTGGCCCCGTCGAACCAAGGGCGGCCGGTCCACCGGCTCCGGTAAATTACATCACGTCACGTGCTGTCCGTTATGAGCGAGTTCGCGGAGTTTAGCGCCTGATGATGTTTACTGAGGCCCCTGGGAAAGGCGAACCTCGTCCCACACTGGAGGTCCCGGTGACGACACGCGGCGTTCTGTACGTTCACTCCGCACCACGCGCGCTGTGCCCGCACGTCGAATGGGCGGTGGCGGGCGTACTGGGTGTGCGAGTCCAACTCGACTGGGTTCGGCAGCCGGCGTCGCCGGGCACCTGGAGAGCGGAGTTCTCCTGGCAGGGTGAGGCGGGCACGGCTGCCAAGCTGGCGTCCGCGCTGCGCGGCTGGCAGCTGCTGCGCTTCGAGGTGACCGCCGAGCCGACCCTCGCCGCCGAGGGCGAGCGCTACAGCGCCACCCCCGACCTGGGCATCTTCCACGCCGTCACCGGTATCCACGGCGACATCCTGATCCCCGAAGACCGGCTGCGCGCCGCCCTGGCCCGCTCGGCGCAGGGCGAGACGCAGTTGGAGGCCGAGATCTCCAAACTGCTGGGCAAGCCCTGGGACGACGAGCTTGAGCCGTTCCGGTACGCGGGTGAGGGCGCCCCGGTCCGTTGGCTGCACCAGGTGGTCTGACCCGCCGCCGCCCGGGTTCCACGACGTAAGCACACGGCAGGGCCCGTCTCCCCGAGGGAG
>NZ_JBHXFA010000152.1:0-16392 GCF_042724175.1 Streptomyces sp. NPDC127084 | reverse complement strand
GCGCCCCAGTCTCAGAGTCTTTCTCTCTTAGTGTTTGTCATTCTTATATAGCGTCTCCCAAAGCCGAGCATGGCAGCCACCCCGCCTCGGCGACCCGGCCGACGAGCGCACCCAGATGGGCCCGCTGATCTCCAAGACCCAGTTGGAACGGGTGCGCTCCTACGTCCCCGACGGCATTCCCGGCATTCGTGGCACCGCCCCGGCGGGCCCGGGCTTCTGGTTCCCGCCGACCGTACTGACCGGGCTCGCCCCCGACGCGCCCGCCGCGGTCGAAGAGGTCTTCGGCCCCGTCGCCGTCGTGCTGCCGTTCGAGGACGAGGACGACGCCGTACGTCTCGCCAACGCCACCGAGTACGGGCTCTCCGGCTCCATCTGGACCCGTGACATCGGCCGTGCGCTGCGCATGTCGGGCGCCGTCGCCGCGGGCAACCTGTCTGTCAACTCCCACTCCAGCGTCCGCTACTGGACCCCCTTCGGCGGCTACAAGCAGTCCGGTCTCGGCCGTGAACTCGGCCCCGACGCGCTCACCGCTTTCACCGAGACCAAGAACGTCTTCATCAGCACGGAGGCATGAACCACCATGACCGACACTTCCCAGTGCCGCCGCCTCGTCGGCCGCACCGCAGTCATCACCGGAGCCGGCAGCGGTATCGGCCTCGCCACCGCGCGCCGCCTGGCCGCCGAGGGCGCGAACGTCGTCTGCGGCGACATCGACGAGACCGCGGGCAAGGCCGCGGCCGACGAGGTCGGCGGTACCTTCGCCAAGGTGGACGTCACCGACGCCGAGCAGGTCGAGGCGCTGTTCAAGACCGCCTTCGACACCTACGGCAGCGTGGACATCGCCTTCAACAACGCGGGCATCTCACCGCCCGACGACGACTCCATCCTGGACACCGGCCTGGACGCCTGGCGGCGGGTCCAGGAGGTCAACCTCACCTCCGTCTTCCTGTGCTGCAAGGCGGCCATCCCCTACATGCGGCGCCAGGGCAAGGGCTCCATCATCAACACCGCCTCGTTCGTGGCCCGGATGGGCGCGGCGACCTCCCAGATCTCCTACACCGCGTCCAAGGGCGGTGTGCTGGCGATGTCCCGCGAACTGGGCGTGCAGTTCGCCCGTGAGGGCATTCGGGTCAACGCGCTCTGCCCGGGCCCGGTCAACACCCCGCTGCTCCAGGAGCTGTTCGCCAAGGACCCGGAGCGCGCCGCCCGGCGGCTCGTGCACATCCCCACCGGCCGCTTCGCCGAGGCCGAGGAGATCGCCGCGGCCGTGGCGTTCCTCGCCAGCGACGACTCCTCGTTCGTGAACGCGACCGACTTCCTGGTCGACGGAGGCATCGCGGGCGCCTACGTCACCCCGCAGTAGCGGTCACTGCCACCCTGGCCCCTGCCATCCGGTCCCCGCGGACACGAAGTCCATCGGGGGATCTTGGCAGCCCTTGCCGATCAACGCTCGAAAATTGCGGTTTTGGCTGTTCAGAAGGGGTGCCCGGAGAGGTACCCCTTCGCCATTCCTCGGGCTGCCCATCGACACCGCGTTGGCTGGGGGCCGGCGATGGCGGCCGACCTTGAGCGCGCATCCGTCACCTACGATGCAAACGCGCATGTGATCACGGGAGGTGATTTCCCGATCAAGTGTGGGAAAGAGGGAAAGATTATGGGACACGGAACGTATAGAGGCGTTCTGCGAAGATGTACGGCGGTCCTGCTCGGCACGCTCGGACTCCTGGCGAGCCTGCTGGTGGCGTCGACGGCGGCCCAAGCCGCCCCGACGCTCCCGGGCGGCAAGGCGAACTGGGTCGTCTCCGTCGGTGGCCTTGACATGCCGGGCAACAACAACTATCGGAACTGGGTGCGGCTGGGGTACTACACCTTCCAGGCGGACGGCACGGTCACGACCGACTTCTGGTCCTGGAACCAGCGGGACAAGCCGATCCGAGTCCCAGCCGTCACCAACGCGAACTGCGGTGCTCCCGTTCCCACGTGCGACGTCCGGACCGTCAAGGGCTTCGGCAGCGGCCCCAGCCAGGGCTTCCAAGGGACGTACGCGCACGCGCCTGGTGGCCGTGTGGTCGTGACGTGGACCAAGGACAAGTCCGGGACCGCCCTCGCCAAGCCGCTGGCCGAGTCCTGGATCCTGGAGTCGGCGCAGCTGGCGGGCGGGGGCGTGGCCCGGATGCGCAGCTCGAACTACTACGCCGAGCAGTTCGATGCCACCGTCCCCGGGCCCATCGACCCGTTCTCCGACTACGGAGCCACTTTCGGGATCGCGTACGGCTCCAATGCCGGCACGTCGAGCCGTGTGCCCATGGAGCAGCTGCTCACCGACGACAAGTACAGCACGGAGAAGTACAAGGGTTCCTTCATCACCGCCAACGGCGGTGTGGTGCGTCGTGAGGGGACGGGCGGCGACTGGACATTCAGCGGCGAGGGGGCTGGCGCCACCAACGCGGGGAAGCCGTGGCAGGCTTGCGCGGGCGACGCCCAGTGCATGGGCTATCTCCAGCCGGGCACCAGCTGCAAGCCGCAGGGCGGCAACAACTCCAAGAACCGGGTCCGTTACCTGGCCGAGATGGGCACCGGTCGGCAGAACACCGAGGAGTACTGGTGCGAATCGCTCCTCGGCAAAAGCGGCGAGCCGTGCTACACGTACAACTCGCATCCCCGGCCCATGCTCCAGGTCATCGACGACGCCGGACGTTTCCAGGGCTGGGTGGGCCTGGAAGCCTTCACACACGTGGAAACCAGTGATCCGCAGAAGCCCACGGCAAACCTGAGCGGCTACTACTGGGGCGTCTTCGACATGGTGTCGGAATCCCAACTGCGGCCCGACCTCTCCGAGCCCGGCACGGTGCGGAAGTTCCAGCTGGCCCACGGCAGCAGCGGCGTCGACAACGGCACGCTGAACTGGGGGTCCCGCAGCGTCACCTTCGCGGGGACCAACCGTGTCGTCAGCGGCTGCCGCAAGGTTGAGATCATCGCGATGACGCCGAACGGGCTGACGGATGTCGCGACGACGTCCAAGCTATGCGCTGGAACGGCGGACAGACCCTTCTCCGGCACACTGACCATTGACGTGCCCGGCGGCCCGAGTCGCGTCCAGGTCGCCTACCTGGCGTCGGACGACGGATCGGAGCCCACGACGCCGAAGTACACCATGCTCTGCAGCCGCAGCGGTTGTGCCTATACCAGCTACCAGGAGCCCACCCCGAACTTCCGCGTGGCCCACGGCCAGAGTTACGCGGTGGGCGAGCTGAACTGGTCGGACCGCAGCGCGGTCTTCTCTGGCAACAACCATGTAGCCAGCGGCTGCCGGTACGTCGAAGTGATCGCCTCGGCTCCGAACGGGACCAGCGACCGGCGCACCTCCAGCCCGCTGTGCGTGGGCATGGAGGCGGACAACACCCGGCCGTTCAGTGGCACCGTCACCATCGACCTGCCGGGCGGTCCGAGCAATGTGCAGGTGACGTACTGGGTGTCCGATGACGGCGGTCTCACCTACTCGACCAAGGAGACGGCGACCTGTACCCGGGTACGGTGCTACACCACCGAGGACCGTGACCCGATCACCGAGTTCCGGGTCTCGTACGGCAACAGCGTCGCCACCGGCAGGGTGACCTGGCTCGAAAGGTCTGTCAGTTTCTCTGGCAACAACCATGTCGCCACTGGCTGCCGCTACGTCGGACTCGCCGCCGTCGCGTCCGGGGTCGACCGGCGTGCCTCTTCCAGTCCGCTGTGCGTCGGAATGGAGGCGGACAACACCCGGTCCTTCGCCGGCGCGATCGACCTCTCGGACGTGGAGGGCGGTGCCGGGTACGTCGACATCACCTACCTGGAGCCGGTCACCGGTAAGGACCCCCGGGTCCTGGACACGGCGAGGTGCACGCGCGACGGCTGCGCCTAAAACGGCTGCGCCTAGGAGCGTGCCTCGGTAACGGGCAGTAGGCCGGGCGGTCGTGATCGGATGATCGATTGCGGCCGCCCGGCGGTGTGTGCGGCGGACCCGGGCTGGGGTGACCTCGGTGACGTCGTCGGTCGGCCCGAGCCGCAGCGAGAGTCCGGGATCCGGCCACGAGCGGTCACCTGGCGGCGTGGCCCGATACTGCCGTTGAGTGACCATGCCGACGTGAAGTCCGTGGGAAGGTCCGGTTGGACGACGGTCACGTCACCGTGCGGGGAGTATCGGCGGAGGTTGTGGGAAAATTCGCGCGACCCACACTCGATCATGAACCGGGATGCTGAATCATGCGTTCTACTCTCAGGGCGTTATTCACAACACTCTTCTCCATAGGTCTGCTTTTCGCTTCAGGCCCCGCGCAGGCGGATACCCCCGACCCGGTCAACTGGCCGAAGCCAAGGTTCATCACCTACAACGTCTGCGGCGCTGCGTGCGAGATCTACACCGGGTCCAAGACCGCTTGGCGCGATAAGATCGTGAGTGCCGTGGACTCGTGGGACGCTGATCTGGTCATGTCGCAGGAGATGTGTTACGGGCAGTGGAAGCTGCTGCGTGATTCGCTGCAGGACCGCTCCAGCGGCGACAAGTACGACTCGGTCTGGGGCGCGACGCTGGCGTCCGCGGACGGGTGTGGAAAGTGGGGCACGGACAAGCGCTTCGGTCTGGCCATCTTCGCCAAGGGCGGCCCCGGCACGATCGACAACGGCAGCCGTACCGTCGACTTCCTCCCTGAGCCGACACCGGCCGAGGACCGTATCCTCCTGTGTGCCAGGACGACCGTCACCGGGCGCGCGGTCCGTGCCTGCAACACTCACATCGACTTCCGAGGCGATAACCCCAAGGCACAGATCCGGAAGGTTGCCGAAATCACCAGGGGATACGCCAACCAGGGCGACCCTGTGGTCCTCGCAGGTGACTTCAACCAGCTCCCCAAGGACGTGGACATGGCACCCCTCTACGTCCACAGCGGTGGAACCGGTGTGTTCCAAGAAGTCGACGAGAACGACAAGTCGCACTTCACCGGCACCGACTGCCCGCAGAGCGGGGACCGCTGCCGCAGCGGTGAAGCGACGGCTGAGCCTGGATGCTCGCCCCACGTCGGCGAACCCGGAAAGATCGACTACATCTTCTTGAGCTATTACTGGTTCAAAACCGTCCGCGGTGACGCCGCAGCCTGCACTCCGGGCCTTTCGGACCATCACCTTCTGCGTGGCGCTGCTGCGTGGGAACACTGAGCTTGTCCCACCTTCCGCGCGTGGGTCTGAGAGGCCATTCGTAAGATCGTCGGGCCCAGGGGCTCCGGCTGTGGCTGTGAGCTTGTCGCCGTCTGATGGCTCAGGCGACTTGGCCGTCCGGAGCCCCGTGACGATTCGATCGCCAATTGAGATACGCGACTCTATCGCTGTGTAGGGCATGGTCGGCGAGGTCGCCCGCGGGACCGCTGTGACGATGAGCCGACGGACGAGACCGTGCCCGAGATCTGGGCCGCCGTGGACATCGGACCGGATACGTTCGGCGGCGGGACGCCGGTAGTGCTTGGTCGGGTTCGTATTGGGGTGGGCATGTCGCGGTGGCTGGTGGGGCAGGCGCCGGTCCAGCCGGCGAGGAGTGTCCGGAGCTCGCGTACGACTTGGTAGAGGGTCGGGCCGGCGCCGTGTCTTTCGGGGCACGGGCCAGTCGCTGCAGGGTGCAGAAGGCGTGCGCGACGGAGACAAGGGTGACGTGGTGGTGCCAGCCGCCCCAGGTCCGGCCTTCGAAACTCCCCCTAGAGGAACGTACGTCCTTCGCCCCGGTAGGTCGGGACGGACGCCACCACCTGCTCACCCGAGACCAGCCGCAGCTCATCGAACCGCTCGCACATCTCACCGGCCTTCGCATGGCGGAACCACACCTTGTCGCCGATCAGCAGATCGTCGGCGGCGGCTCCGAGCAGCGGGGTCTGCACCTCGCCCGCGCCCTCCATCGGGTCGTAAGCGAGACCCTCCGGCAGATACGGAACCGGCAGTCTGTCCCGCCCCGCGGCCCCGGACGCCGGATAGCCGCCGCCGAGCACGGTCACCGCACCCACTCCCGGTCGGCGCACCACCGGCTGCGCGAACAGCGCGGCGGGACGGCCGCTGAAGGACGTGTAGTTGTCGAACAGCCGCGGCACATAGAGCCCGGAGCCGGCGGCGATCTCGGTGACGGCCTCCTCCGCCGCGGTGTGCTGCACACTGCCCGTGCCGCCGCCGTTCACGAACTCCAGGTCCGGCACCTCGGCGCGCACCGCCGCCACCACGGCCGCCCGGCGCTGCGCCAGCTCGCGACGGGCCGCGGACTGCATCACACGGATCACCCGCGAACGCACCGGGCTTCCCGACACCGCGTCCCCCACCCCCGCGACATGGCCCTCATAGGCCATCAGGCCCACCAGGCGGAAGCCGGGGCGACGGGATATCTCCCTTGCCAGCGCGCCCAGTTGGGCTGGTTCGCGCAGCGGTGAGCGGCGGGCGCCGATCCGCACCCGCCCGCCCAGCAGCCGTAGCGCGGTGTCCAGCTCCAGGCAGACCCGGATCTCCTCGCCGCCGCCGTCACGCGAACGGTCGATCAGATCGAGTTGGGCCGGGTCGTCCACCATCACCGTGACCGCGGCGGCGAGTTTGGCGTCACCCGCCAGCTCGGCGAAGCCCGCCCGGTCGGCGGACGGATAGGCGAGCAGCACATCACCGAAGCCGGCACGGGCCAGCCAGACGGACTCGGCCAGGGTGAACGACATGATCCCCGCGAACCCGTCCGTCGCGAGGACCCGTTCCAACAAGGCACGGCAGCGCACGGACTTGCTCGCGACCCTGATCGGCTTTCCGCCCGCCCTGCGGACCAGGTCCACCGCGTTCGCGTCGAAGGCGTCGAGGTCCACGATGGCGAGCGGGGCGTCGAGATGAGCCGTGGCCCGGTCGTACCGGGCCCTGTCGGCGGCACGGGGAGTCATGGCCCGAGCTTGCCAGAACCGCTGTACCCGAGGGTAGGGGGATGTTCTGGGCAGATGCCGCGCGCCCGCCGACCTGTGCCCTGAGGCCCTCGGCGAGCCCGTAGAGTGGCCGTCACACGGTGACGAACGGGCCTGCCTCGGCGATCCGCGGCGTGCACGGACACTGGAACAGGGGGGCGGATGGGCACCGAGGCACCACACACCTCCCGCACCGCCGAACCTCACCTTCCCCCGGCGCCTCCGCGGCCTCCCGTACCTCAACAGCCTCCGGCCCCCGCGCAGCCGGGGAACGATGTCGGACCGGGGCGACCGGCAACCGGGCAGGCGTCGGCACAGCCACCCACACCACCACCGGCACCAGCGGTACAGCCGCCCGCGCTGTCGCCGTCACAGCCGCCGGCATCCACCGCGCCGGGAAGCACGGCCGCGAACAGCGGACTGCCAGCGGGCGACCGGCGGCCGGGTGAGGTGCGAACCGAGCCCGTTCCTCCGACCCGCGGGCGCATGCCCGTGCCACCGCAGCGGACGAGCGGCGGCGGCACGACGCCGGCCGCCCCGCCGTCGCCTCCCTCCCTGCCGCCGCTGCCGGTGGGGCGGACATCCGGCGCGGTGCCGCCGCGGCCTGCGAGTCCGCCCCCTGCCGCCGGTCAGACGGCCTGGCTCCCGCCCACCGTGTGGCACGGATATCCGGGCTTCCACACCGAGCAGCCCACCGAGATCACCACCCGGCTGCGCCCCGTGCGCACCCGGCACCCCGCCAGGACCCCGGCCGCCGTCGCCTGCCTCGTCCTCGGTCTCGGGCTGATCGGGGGCGCCGCAGCGGGAAGCTGGCTCGTGGACGGCTCCACCACCCGCGGCGCCGCCTCCACGGCAGCGGCCGACTACGACGGCGTACGCGCGCTCTGGCACAGCACCCCCGTCGACGAGCTCTTCCCCCGCACGCTCAAAGGCCCCGGGTCCGGTCCCGGGGGCGCCGATCGCGTGTGGAAGCGCCTCGGGGTCGCACCGGACACGGAATGCGCCGCGGCGCTCGACCCCCTGCTGGCCGAGGCGGTCCGCCCGGTCGGCTGCCTCCGCGCACTGCGCGCCACCTACGCCGATGCGTCCTCCAGCGGTGTCACCACCGTCGGCATGCTCTTCACCCAGGCGGACCGGCAGGCCATGGCAACCCTCCGAGGCAGGTTCACACGGGAGAACCTCGACCAACGAGCCGACCTGATGCCCCGGGCGTACGCAGTCCCCGGAACCGTCGCCGCGGGCTTCGGCGACGAACAGCGGGCCAGCTGGACGATCGACGTCCTGAGCGACGCCCCGGTCCTCGTCTACGCCGTCTCCGGATTCGCTGACGGCCGTACGGTGACCGACCCGCGCCCGGCGAGCGAGGCGACCATCGCGGGCGCCACCTCCGCGCCCGCGCAGTCTGGCCTCGGCCACGAGGCCAGGGGCCTGGCCGGCGGCATCGAACGAGCACTGCGGGCGTCTGCGGCCAAGGCCTCGGAGCAGCCCGAATGACCGTGCGACCCCATGACCCGCTGCCGCGGCGGCTCAGACACCGGCTCACCGGCAGTGTCGCCACTGCCCTCGCGCTCGTGTTGGTGTCCGTCGCGCCCGCTCACGCCGACAGCATCCGGGCCCGTCAGTGGGCACTCGACACGCTGCACCTGGAACAGGTCTGGCGGACCACCAAGGGCGACGGCGTCACGGTCGCCGTCCTCGACACCGGGGTCGACGACAGCCACCCCGATCTCACCGGCCAGGTGCTCCCCACCAAGGATCTCGTCGGCTTCGGCGCCGGGCGCGGCGACCGGGCGTGGGCACGGCACGGGACCGCCATGGCCGGGATCATCGCCGGACGCGGCCACGGGCCGGGGCGTGAGGACGGCGTGCTCGGTGTCGCGCCCCAGGCGAAGATCCAGCCGGTGCGCGTGATCCTCGAGGGCACGGACCCGTCCCGGGCCCAGGCCCGGAAGACCCGCAACTCCGCCCTCGCGGACGGAATCCGCTGGGCCGCCGACAACGGCGCCGACGTCATCAACCTCTCGCTCGGTGACGACAGCGAGTCCGCGCACCCGGAGAAGGGGGAGGACGCCGCCGTCCAGTACGCGCTCGCCAAGGGCGCCGTAGTCGTCGCGTCGGCGGGGAACAGTGGCGAGAAGGGCGACCACATCTCGTACCCCGCGGCCTACCCGGGCGTCATCGCCGTCACCGCGGTCGACCGCTTCGGCACCCACGCCTCCTTCTCCACAAGCCGCTGGTACGCCACCGTCAGTGCCCCCGGCGTGGACGTGGTCATCGCCGACCCCGACCGTAAGTACTACGAAGGCTGGGGCACCAGCGCGGCAGCGGCCTTCGTCTCCGGAGTGGTCGCGCTCGTCCGGTCCGCCCACCCGGGACTGACCCCGGCTCAGATCAAGCGGCTCCTCACGGACACCGCCCGGGACGCGCCGCAGGGCGGTCGCGACGACGCCAAGGGATACGGCACCGTCGACCCGGTTGCCGCGCTCAAGGCGGCGGGAGAGCTCACCCCCGGCGAGCTCTCATCGGGCGAGCCGCAGGCGTCGTCCGCGCCCGGCTACCGCGAGCGCTACTTCGGCAGCGGCCCCGCGCCGTCGCCCGACACCGACGCACCCGGTGGGATGCTGGTGCCCCTGGCCGGTGGGACCGGCGCGCTGCTGCTCGTCTGCGCGGTCGTGCTGTGGTGGGGCGGACGCCGCCGCATCTGAGAAGGAGCCCGGCCGCCGTCCGGTGTGCACCGAGGCCGGAACCGGCGAACCGGCACCCACAGGCCGCTGCCTTACCATCGCGCGCATGAACGGGACGCCCTCGGACGCGTACGCCCGGCCGCCACGCGCCAGGATCCTCCTCGTCGAGGACGACGAGCCCATGGCCGAACTGCTGGAGGCCTCGCTGCGACACGAGGGCTACGAGACGGTCACCATGACGAGCGCCCGCCAGTGCCTGGCCGCAGGCCCGGCGCCCGACTGTGATCTGCTGCTCCTCGATGTCACCCTGCCCGATCTCGACGGGTTCGAGCTGTGCGGGCGGCTGCGCAGCGCCGGCTGCGAGCTGCCGGTCATCTTCCTCACCGCGCGGGACAGCCGTGCCGATCTGCGTACGGGCTTCGCGCAGGGCTGCGACGACTACCTGACGAAACCCTTCAGCCTGGAGGAGCTGACCCTGCGGATAGCCGCCGTACTGCGCCGCAGCGGGCGGACCGACCCGGTGGACCGGCCGCTGCTCCTGGCCGATCTCGTGCTTGACGACCGAGCCCACCGGGTCACCCGGGGCGGCCGGGAGATCGTCCTGTCGCCCACCGAGTACCGGCTGCTGCGCCACCTGCTCCGGTGGAGCGGCCAGGTGCTCTCGAAGGCGCAGCTCATCGAGGCGGTCTGGGGGTACGCCGACGCCGGCCGCGGCGACGGCAACCTTGTGGAGGTGCACATCAGCCAGCTCCGCAGAAAGATCGAGGCGGACGGTCCGGCACTGATCCACACCGTACGCGGATTCGGCTATGTGCTGCGCTCGGACGGGGGCTGAGACATGCCGCTGCGAGCACGCCTCGCCCTCCTCGTGGCCGCCCTGCTCACGGGTTCGGTTGCCGTACTCGGCGGCGGCACGCTGTGGTGGACCCGGTCGAGCCTCATCCACGAGGCTGACGCCCGGCTGCTGCGTGCCCGCGCCGAGCCGCAGGCGTCGGGCCCGGCCGCGGCCGGCCCGGCCGAACGGGCCGGACACCCGGTCAGGCGGGTCGCCCTGCTGCGCTTCGACGCGCGGGGACAGCTCGAAGAGGCCAAGCCGTCGGAGCTGACCGGGGATCCGGATCCGCTGCCGGCCGTGCCCTGGAAGACCGTGCTGTCCGCGGCCCGGACCGGTGCCATCGCGGAAGCCGAGAGCGCGGACGGGACGCTGGAGTACCACTGGACCGCGGTCCACCGGCCCGACGGCGGCGCGACCGTGTTCGCCGCGTCGCTGGGGGAAGTCGAGCAGACCACCGACCTCCTGCTGTGGAGCCTGGCGCTGGGCGGCGGCGCCGTCGCCGCCCTCGGCGGCGGCATCGGCTGGTGGCTGATGCGCCGCGAGCTGCGCCCCCTGGACGACTTGGTGGATGCCACGGAGGCGGTGGCTGCCGGTGACTTGACGCGCCGTATCGAACCTCGGTCCGCTCGCGACGAGGTCGGGCGGCTGACCGCGGGGTTCGACCGTATGCTCGTGCAGCTCGACGCGTCCCTCGCCGCCCGCGAGGCGGCGCGGCTCAAGCTGGAGCGGTTCGTGGCCGACGCGTCCCACGAACTGCGCACCCCCTTGACCCTCGTCCGCGGCTACGCCGAACTCCATGGCAGGGGAGGACTGCCGCCCGGCCCCCGGCTGGATCGGGCGATGGCGCGGATCGCGGCGGAGACGGAGCGGATGACCGGCCTGGTCGAGGATCTGCTGTTTCTCGCACGACTCGACCACGAGTGCGCGGATACGGATACGGATACGGAAACGGACACCGGCGCGGACAGGGACGGGGAACTCGCCACCGCGGTGGAGGTGTCCGCCGTCCTCCGGGGGGCGATCGACGAGCACCGTGCGATCGGCCCCGGACACCCCGTCGAACTGGAGCTCGCGACCGACCCGACGGTCTGTGCGAACGAGCTGCGGCTGCGGCAGGTGATCCGGAACCTGCTCGCGAACGTCCGCGAACACACTCCGCCCGGCACCCTCACCCGCATCACCGCCGAACCGGTCGGCCCGGCCGTCGAGATCCGGGTCGCCGACAACGGTCCCGGAATCGGCGCCGCGGATCGCCCCCACGTCTTCGACCGCTTCTACCGCCCCGACGGCTCCCGCGCCAGGTCACGGGACGGCTCGGGCCTCGGACTCGCCATCGTCGCGGCGCTGGTGAGCAGTTGCGAGGGGACGGTGGCCGCCCTCGAGACTCCCGGCGGCGGAGCCACATTCCTGGTGCGTCTGCCCCGGCCGGGGGAATCGGACGGGGTGTGACGGTCCGTCGAAGCCGGACGTCCCGGCCGGACGCCCGAGATCTTCAGCGAACCCTCAGGACGGCTTCAGCGGCTGGTGCCGCTGGGGCTGACAGCGTCCCTGTCCAGCGGATCGGCGACGCCAGGAACCAGTCCGCCCACCTTCCCGATTTCCCCGAGCCAAAGGTACGGCGTGACAGTGACAGCGAAAGCGGCAGCGACCCACACGGCCCGACGGCACGCACTGCGAGGCCTGGCCATGGCGAGCGGCGCGGTGCTGCTGGCCGCGGCCTGCGGCAACCCCAAGGCTCCGGAGGAAGGCGCGAGCTCGACGTCCGCGGCGTCCGGCGAGGGCGTGCCCGCGGCCTGGTCCGCGGTCACCGACCCGAAGAAGATCCCGCTCGGCGACGGCAAGGTCGCGACCTCGGCACAGAAGGACGCCATCTACTCCTGCCGGACGTCCTTCCGGCAGGGCGGGGCACGCCACGACGGCCCGTGGTTCGACAACGAGAACAAGACCTGGGACTCCACCGCGAAGGTGCGCGTCCAGGGCGAGCACTCCTGGCCGGACGCCGAGTACAACGAGAGCACCAAGGGCGACTCCCGGAACATCACCTCCAAGAACCTGCCGACCCAGCAGGTCACCGGCACCTTCCCGATCGAGCGGTCAGACCCCGCCTACCAGTACGACACCAACCCCAACGCCATCGAGCCGGAGACGGTCGACTTCACGCTGCCGCTCAACCCGACCCGGGCCGACAGCCCCAGCTGCGTCGACATGGGAGCGATCGGGGTGCTCAAGAACGGGGTCTACATATACAACTCCCTCGATGACGCGGGACGGGACGCGGCGGCTCACGAGACCCAGGACGTGTGCGACGGGCATCCCGACGGCGCGGAGGCGTACCACTACCACAACATTCCGTCCTGTCTGCTCGCCGCGGCCGACAAGAAGGGAGCGACGCTGGTCGGTTATGCCCTGGACGGCTTCGGCATCTACGTCGAGCGGGACGACAAGGGCAACCTCCCCACCAACGCCGACCTGGACGAGTGCCATGGCCGCACCAGCAAGGTGATGTGGAACGGCAAGGAGACGTCGGTCTACCACTACAGCGCCACCCTGGAATTCCCTTATACCGTCGGCTGCTTCCGCGGCACACCGGTCGAGCCCCCGGAGCATGACCGCACGGGGAACAACCACCGGGGCCGGCAGCGCCCCGGGCAGGGCGGCCAGGACCAGGGTCAGACACAGGGGCAGGGCCAGCGGCAGCGTCCCGGTCAGGCGCAGGGCCAGAGTCAGGGGCAAGGGCAGGGGCAGGGGCACCACTGACCCGGCTGAATCCGGCCACCGTCCGGCCGCCACGCGCGGGGACAGCGGCAACCGCTGTCCCCGCGAACACCACGGCGCATGGGGCGCTGACGGGCGGCGGGGGGCACCGGAACAGCCCTGCACTAGGCTCATCGCGTGGCGCTCAAGAACATCCCCGACTCCCCGTTCCCCGACGACGACGGTTCCGCCGACCCCGCCCTCACCACGGCGCTCGCCGCCTGGGCCGAGGACCGGAACGCCGAACAGCCGGTCCTTGAGGCACTCAAGGGCGCCCGGCTGCTCGTCCCCGTCGTCGCGCTGCTCGGCGAGGTCGAGGTGGACGAGCAGGGGCTGCGCCGCGAGAAGACCAGTGACATGGCCGTGCCCACGCTGACCCTGGGAGACCGTCGGGCGCTGCCCGCGTTCACCTCCACCGAGTCGCTCGCCCGGTGGGACCCCCAGGCCAGGCCGGTCGCCGTACCCCTGCACCAGGCCCTCGCCGCCGCCGTACACGAGAAGGCGGACACACTCCTGCTGGACCTCGCGGGCCCTGTCCCGTACCCGCTGACAGGGCGGGCGCTGCTCGCCCTCGCGGAAGGGCGTACCAGCACCGATCCGCTGGGCGATCCGGCGGTACGGGAAGCGGTGCGGTCCGTGGCCGCGGCCGAGCCCGGGCTGATCCGCGCCCACCTGGGCCCCGGTAGCGCCGACGGCACCCTCGCGCTGGTGCCTGCGCCCGATGCCGTGCCTGCCGAGGTCGCCCAGCGCGTGGCCCGGGCGCTCGCGGCGGACGAGACCCTGCGGGCCCGCCTCGTACGCGGCCTTGATCTGGCCGTGCTGCCTGCGGAGGCCGCGCCTCCGGGGGAGCCCCTCTACGTACGGCCGTAGGGAGCACCGCATATCGTGTGGCGCATGAGTGACGCGACCCCCAGCAACGAGACGCCGAGCGCTGACGCCGCAGAGGCTCCCGACTTCGACGCCATGACCCGGGACATCGCGGAGGTGCCCGCGGTCGAAGTGATCGTCACGGTCGCGGTCAACCTGATGAGTGCCGCCGCTGTGAAGCTCGGGCTGACCGAGGACGGCGACAAGCACAAGGACCTGGACGAGGCGCGCAAGCTGGTGCACGCGCTGGCCGGGCTGCTCGACGCCGGTGCCACCGAGATCAGCTCCTTCCACGCGGCCCCGCTGCGTGACGGGCTGAAGTCCCTCCAGCTGGCCTTCCGCGAGGCGTCGATCGTCCCGGACGAGCCCGGGCAGGGCCCCGGCGAAAAGTACACGGGCCCGGTCTACGGCTGATCCTCACCGGGCCCCTGACCCGGACCACCAGGACCGAGCGCCAACCGGACCCACCCGGTCCGCGCTCCTCCCGGTTCGCTCCCACTGCGGGGAGCTGCTAACCTGTTGTAACGACCGGTCGGACATCCATGTGTCCGACCCACAAGTGGAGGCTCCGAACTCCCACCTGCCGCCCCTCGAAGGGTGACGGGTCACCGGTCAGGCGGCGCCCATCGTTCCGTACGGACGATGGAAGCCGTCCGAAGCAGCGCCCCGCGGTTCGCCGTGCGGTGCTCCGGTAGTCCTGGAGCCCCGCCTGTGCCCGTCGGGGCATTTTTCATGTGCCGGCGCGGTTGGTCTATCGAAACAGACGTTGCGTGGCTGTCCGCCAGACCGCCGCGTGGTGCTACCGAGGAGGATCCATCAGCGCCGAGCCCCGCATCAACGACCGGATTCGCGTTCCCGAGGTGCGACTTGTCGGTCCCAGCGGCGAGCAGGTCGGGATTGTTCCGCTTGCCAAGGCCCTGGAGCTTGCCCAGGAGTACGACCTCGACCTGGTCGAGGTCGCGGCGAACGCCCGTCCGCCCGTGTGCAAGCTCATGGACTACGGGAAGTTCAAGTACGAGTCGGCCATGAAGGCCCGTGAGGCGCGCAAGAACCAGGCGCACACGGTCATCAAGGAGATGAAGCTCCGGCCGAAGATCGACCCGCACGACTATGACACCAAGAAGGGTCACGTCGTCCGGTTCCTCAAGCAGGGCGACAAGGTCAAGATCACGATCATGTTCCGTGGTCGCGAGCAGTCCCGGCCGGAGCTCGGCTACCGACTGCTCCAGCGGCTCGCGGAGGACGTCCAGGAACTCGGTTTCGTGGAGTCGAACCCGAAGCAGGACGGCCGGAACATGATCATGGTTCTCGGTCCGCACAAGAAGAAGACCGAGGCGATGGCCGAGGCCCGTGAGGCGCAGGCCGCCCGCAAGGCGGAGCGCCAGGCACAGTCCGCCCACCCGGACTCCGCTGAGGAGCACGTAGAGGCAGCGGATTCCGCTGAGGAGCCCGCCGAGGCCTGATTCCGGGACAACCCGTCCTGGACATCAACCGATACACATGACGCTTTCGCCTGCCGGTTTCCGGACCGGTGACGAGAGCGCCACTGACGAGGAGAGAACGGCGCTATGCCGAAGAACAAGACGCACAGCGGTGCCAAGAAGCGCTTCAAGATCACCGGCTCCGGCAAGGTGCTCCGTGAGCGCGCCGGCAAGCGCCACCTGCTCGAGCACAAGTCGTCCAAGCTGACGCGTCGCCTCACCGGCAACGCCGAGATGGCCCCGGGTGACGCCGCCAAGATCAAGAAGATGCTGGGCATCTGAGCTTGATTTCGTGCCCCCGGGCGACGGGGGCCTCCGGCCAGGACCGGGACCCAATCGTTTCCGGGTCGCGTGAGGACAACCGCGACCCCGCTACAAGGAGTTAACAAGTGGCACGCGTCAAGCGGGCAGTCAACGCCCACAAGAAGCGCCGGGCGATCCTCGAGCAGGCCAGCGGTTACCGCGGCCAGCGCTCGCGCCTGTACCGCAAGGCGAAGGAGCAGGTCACCCACTCCCTCGTCTACAACTACAACGACCGCAAGAAGCGCAAGGGCGACTTCCGTCAGCTGTGGATCCAGCGCATCAACGCCGCTGCCCGCGCCAACGGCATCACCTACAACCGCTTCATCCAGGGTCTGAAGGCTGCCAACGTCGAGGTGGACCGCAAGATCCTGGCCGAGCTCGCGGTCAACGACGCCGCCGCGTTCGCCGCCCTCGTCGAGGTCGCCCAGAAGGCCCTCCCGAGCGATGTCAACGCCCCGAAGGCCGCGTCCGCGGCCTGACGGCCGTCCCTCGCGTCCTAGACCGGTCACGGACCCGCAGGCCACTGG
>NZ_JBHXFA010000151.1:9466-16554 GCF_042724175.1 Streptomyces sp. NPDC127084 | reverse complement strand
CCTCGAAAGGTTGCGGGGCCCGTGCCAAGAACGCGTATGCGACGCGGTCACCGGGGTGAGCGGAGGGCTCAGACCGCTGCCGGGTCCTCCTCGACGAGGAGGTTGCGGGTGCGGTTGGGGTCCAGCGGGATGCCGGGGCCCATGGTGGTGGTCAGGGTCGCCTTCTTGACGTAGCGGCCCTTCGCGGCGGACGGCTTCAGACGGAGGATCTCCTCCAGCGCCGCGGCGTAGTTCTCCACCAGCTTGGTCTCGTCGAAGGAGACCTTGCCGATGATGAAGTGCAGGTTCGAGTGCTTGTCGACGCGGAACTCGATCTTGCCGCCCTTGATGTCGGTGACAGCCTTGGCGACGTCCATGGTCACGGTGCCGGTCTTCGGGTTCGGCATCAGACCACGGGGACCGAGCACACGGCCGAGGCGGCCGACCTTGCCCATGAGGTCCGGGGTGGCGACGACGGCGTCGAAGTCCAGACGGCCCTTCGAAACCTCGTCGATCAGTTCGTCGGAGCCGACGATGTCGGCGCCCGCGGCTTCCGCCGCCGCAGCACGGTCACCGGTCGCGAAGACCAGGACCCGGGCGGTCTTGCCGGTGCCGTGCGGAAGGTTGACGGTGCCACGGACCATCTGGTCGGCCTTGCGCGGGTCAACGCCCAGGCGGAAGGCGACCTCGACGGTGCCGTCGAACTTGGTGCTGGCGGTGTCCTTCGCAAGACGGACGGCCTCGAGCGGGGCGTAGTTGCGCTCCCGGTCGATCTTGGCGTCCGCGTTGCGGAGAGCCTTGCTGCGCTTCACTTCTTCTCCTGTGATGTCTCAGGCGTGGAGTCGTGGTCCGGGCCGGCGCTGGCCCTGCCACTGAGGTCTTGCGGGGCTGTCAGCCCTCGACCGTGATGCCCATGGAACGGGCGGTGCCGGCGATGATCTTCTCGGCGGCGTCAAGGTCGTTGGCGTTCAGGTCGGGCATCTTGGTGGTGGCGATCTCGCGGACCTGGTCGCGCGTCAGCTTGGCGACCTTGGTCTTGTGCGGCTCGCCGGAGCCCTTCTCCACACCCGCGGCCTTGAGGATCATCCTCGACGCCGGCGGAGTCTTGGTGATGAAGGTGAAGGAGCGGTCCTCGTAGACCGTGATCTCCACCGGGATGACCCAACCGCGCTGCGACTCGGTCGCGGCGTTGTAGGCCTTGCAGAACTCCATGATGTTGACGCCGTGCTGACCCAGCGCGGGGCCGACCGGCGGCGCCGGGTTGGCCGCACCGGCCTGGATCTGGAGCTTGATAAGCCCCGTGACCTTCTTCTTCTTGGGAGGCATTGCTCTCTCCGGGTCCAGTTGAGAGTTTGCTGAAACTGCATGACTTCCACCGGACTCATCCGGATGGAGGCATACCGCACAACGATAGCCGGTATCGCCGTGGGGCCAAAAACCGACAGGTCAGAACGGCATTGAGCCGTTCTGACCTGGTCGGAAACCTTGGAAACCTACGAGCCGACGGACTCGTCGGGGCTCGTCAGTTCTTCTGGATCTGGTCGAAGCTCAGCTCGACCGGGGTCTCGCGACCGAAGATCTCGACCAGGCCCTTGACCTTCTTCGAGTCGGCGTTGATCTCGTTGATCGTGGCCTGGAGGGTGGCGAACGGACCGTCGGTGACCGTGACGGAGTCGCCGACCTCGAAGTCCAGCACCTGGACCTCGACCTTGCGGGCGGGAGCCGGGCGGCCCTCTGCCTCGGCGGCCTCGCGGGCGGCCTTCTCCTCCGCCTCGGGGGCGAGCATCTTGACGATCTCGTCCAGGGTCAGCGGGTACGGGTCGTAGGCGTTGCCCACGAAGCCGGTGACGCCCGGGGTGTTGCGGACGACGCCCCAGGACTCGTTCGTCAGATCCATGCGGACGAGCACATAGCCGGGCAGCTTGTTCTGCCGGACGTTCTTGCGCTCGCCGTTCTTGATCTGGACGATCTCCTCTTCGGGGACCTCGGCCTGGTAGATGAACTCCTCGACGTTCAGCGAGACGGCACGCTGCTCGAGGTTGGCCTTCACGCGCTTCTCGTAGCCCGCGTAGGTGTGGATCACGTACCACTCGCCGGGCAGACCGCGCAGCTCCTCGCGGAGCGCGGCGACCGGGTCGACGGGAGCCTCGGGCTCGGCTTCGGCTTCGGCGGCGGACTCGTCAGCGTCGGAAGCTTCGTCGGCCTCGTCCTCGTCGGCCACGTCAGCCTCGTCGTCGGGAGCCTCGTCCTCATCGACCTCGGCGACCGCGACGGCCTCGTCCTCGATGTGGATCGCGGCCTCTTCGGCTGCCTCGCCCGCCGCGGCTTCAGCAGCTTCAGCCTGGTCCGGGTCCACAGCGTCCGCCGCCTCGACGATGTCGAGCTCGTCCTCAGCGGACTCGTCTACACGCGGCTCAACGGCGTCGTTCAGGTTCGGGTCAGACACGGTGGCTGCTTCTTCCTGGATACAGATTGGGTGGAACATGCGAAAAGGCGCCAGGTGAGGCGCCCTCCCGCGGGATCAGCCGAAGACGTACTTGACGGCTTCCTGAAGGCCGAAGTCGATCACAGTCACAAGGCCGATCATGACGACGACGAAGACGATCACCACGGTGGTGTAGGTCGTCAGCTGGCCGCGGGTAGGCCAGACGACCTTACGCAGTTCGGCGATGATCTGGCGGTAGAACAGCGCAAGGCGCCCGAAGGGGCCCTTCTTTCCGCGCTTGCCGCCCTTCCGGGCCTTCTTGCGGGCCTCGGGTGCCTCGTCTTCGGCATCAGGCATGTCGATGGACCCCACGGCGTCCGTCACGTCTCTCACCTGATTCCGGGTCGTGGCCGTGCCGCGCCCGGTTGAGCCGCACGGCGGTGCATTCACGTACGTACATGCGCACACATCCTGGCGAAGGTGTGTGTAGCAGGGCCGGAGGGACTCGAACCCCCAACCGCTGGTTTTGGAGACCAGTGCTCTACCAATTGAGCTACGACCCTTTGTGGTTCCCCACAAACCTACCGCATCGGATGAGGTGGTCGGTGAGGGCCAACGAGCCACGAGTGTACGTGGTCAGAGGCCATGCGTCGAACAGATAGCTCCGCGACGGTCTCTGTCCGTGTTCCGTGTCCGTGCTCCACCGGTCCCGATGCGGTTCCGATGCGATCGGTCCCGGCCGTTTCCGGTCCGCTCCGTGAAACCCTCACGCCCCGGCCACGCCGGGTCTGGGAGCATGGCCCCATGAGCGCTTCAACTCCTCCCACCGAGCGCCGGGTCTCCGCCCGTATCGGCGCGATCTCCGAGTCCGCGACCCTCGCCGTCGACGCCAAGGCCAAGGCTCTCAAGGCCGCCGGGCGTCCGGTGATCGGCTTCGGCGCGGGCGAGCCCGACTTCCCGACGCCGGACTACATCGTCGAAGCCGCCATCGAGGCCTGCAAGAACCCCAAGTACCACCGCTACACACCGGCCGGCGGCCTGCCCGAGCTCAAGAAGGCCATCGCCGAGAAGACCCTGCGCGACTCCGGGTACGAGGTGGACCCCGCGCAGGTGCTGGTGACGAACGGCGGCAAGCAGGCCATCTACGAGGCCTTCGCCGCGATCCTCGACCCGGGTGACGAGGTCATCGTCCCGGCTCCGTACTGGACCACCTACCCCGAGTCGATCCGCCTCGCGGGCGGTGTCCCGGTGGAGGTCGTGGCCGACGAGACCACCGGCTACCGGGTCTCGGTGGAGCAGCTCGAAGCCGCCCGCACCGAGCGGACCAAGGTCGTCCTGTTCGTCTCCCCGTCCAACCCGACCGGCGCGGTCTACAGCGAGGCGGACACCGAGGCGATCGCCCGCTGGGCGCTGGAGCACGGTCTCTGGGTGCTGACGGACGAGATCTACGAGCACCTGGTCTACGGCGACGCGAAGTTCACCTCGGTCCCGGCGCTGGTGCCAGAGCTGCGCGACAAGTGCGTCGTGGTCAACGGCGTGGCCAAGACCTATGCCATGACCGGCTGGCGGGTGGGCTGGGTCATCGGTCCCAAGGACGTGGTGAAGGCCGCGACCAACCTCCAGTCGCACGCCACGTCCAACGTCTCCAACGTGGCGCAGGTGGCCGCGCTCGCGGCGGTGTCCGGCGATCTGGAGGCGGTGGCCACGATGCGGGAGGCCTTCGACCGCCGCCGCCAGACCATCGTGCGGATGCTCAACGAGATCGACGGCGTGCTCTGCCCCGAGCCCGAGGGCGCCTTCTACGCGTACCCCTCGGTGAAGGGCCTGCTGGGCAAGGAGATCCGGGGCAAGCGCGCGACGACCTCTGTGGAGCTCGCGGCGCTGATCCTGGACGAGGCCGAGGTCGCGGTGGTGCCGGGTGAGGCGTTCGGCACACCGGGCTATCTGCGCCTGTCGTACGCGCTCGGTGACGAGGACCTCGTCGAGGGTGTCTCGCGGATGCAGAAGCTGCTCGCGGAGGCCCGGGACTGACGCTTTCGCGGTTCCGCTTCTGCGGCGTTGTGCGCGTTCCGTGTGTTCTTCCGTGTTGAGGCTGCGGGTCCCCGGCTACGGCCGGGGGCCCGTTTCTGTGTTCGGGCAAGAACCCGATCGGTGAAAGGGGGTGCCTGACGGTCCGGGTCTGCGGCAAGATCCTGCAATGGAGCGCGTCCGAGACCTCACACTTCTGCCCAAGGCCCATCTGCATCTGCACTTCACCGGCTCGATGCGGCCCACCACCCTTCTCGAACTCGCCGACAAGTACGGAGTGCACCTTCCGGAAGCGCTGACCGGCGGCGAACCGCCGAAACTCCGCGCCACGGACGAGCGCGGCTGGTTCCGCTTCCAGCGGCTGTACGACATCGCGCGCTCCTGCCTGCGTGCGCCGGAGGACATCCAGCGGCTGGTGCGGGAGGCGGCGGAGGAGGATGTCAGGGACGGTTCCGGCTGGCTGGAGATCCAGGTGGACCCGACGTCGTACGCGCCGATGCTGGGCGGGCTGATCCCGGCGCTGGAGATCATCCTGGACGCGGTGGAGAGCGCGTCACGCGAGACCGGTCTCGGTATGCGGGTGCTGGTCGCCGCGAACCGGATGAAGCACCCGCTGGACGCCCGCACCCTGGCGCGGCTCGCGGTGCGCTACGCGGACCGGGGCGTGGTGGGCTTCGGGCTGTCCAACGACGAGCGCCGGGGCATGGCCCGGGACTTCGACCGCGCCTTCGCGATCGCCCGCGAGGGCGGGCTGCTGGCCGCCCCGCACGGCGGAGAGCTGACCGGGCCCTCGTCCGTACGGGACTGCCTGGACGATCTGGACGCCTCCCGGATCGGCCACGGCGTCCGCTCCGCCGAGGATCCCCGGCTGCTGCGCAAGCTCGCCGAGCGGGGGGTGACCTGCGAGGTGTGCCCGGCGTCGAACGTGGCACTCGGGGTGTACGAGAAGCCCGAGGACGTACCGCTGCGGACCCTGTGGGACGCGGGCGTACCGATGGCGCTGGGTGCGGACGACCCCTTGCTGTTCGGTTCGCGGCTCGCCGCGCAGTACGAGATCGCACGGCGCCACCACGGGTTCACGGACGAGGAGCTGGCGGAGCTGGCCCGGCAGTCGGTGCGGGGGTCGGCGGCGCCGGAGAAGGTGCGGGACGGGCTGCTGGCGGGGATCGATGCCTGGGTGAAGGGGTAAGCGGACAGGCGCCGGGGCGCGGCACCTCGGTCCCGGTACCCGAGGTGTCGCGCCACCGTCGATGTGCCGCGCGCCACCGGTCCGTGGCAGGGCTGGTGGGCGGGGCGTTCGGCACCTCACGCGCACATCGGCGAACTGCTGTCGCCTATGAACGCTCCTCCTTGGATGCGGGTCCTCCTGTGAGGACTGCTCACCCACTCGACAACCTGGGCCGCCCAGGAGGTTCCAGGAGATTTCCGGGCACCGAGGGGAAGGAACGCCGGGCCGCCACGCGGCCTCATGGGGCTCAGAGGCTGACGCCGACCGTCACCGGCTCGTTGACGAGAGTGACTCCGAAGGCGTCCCGCACCCCGGCCACGACCTCGCGGGCGAGGGCCAGCAGGTCCTCCGTGGTGGCCGTGCCGCGGTTGGTGAGGGCGAGGGTGTGCTTGGTGGAGATACGCGCCGGGCCCGTGCCGTAGCCCTTCACGAAGCCCGCCTTGTCGATCAGCCAGGCCGCCGAGGTCTTGGTGTGGCCGTCGCCCGCGGGGTAGGCGGGCGGGGCCATGTCGTCGCCGAGGCGCTCGCGGACCCGGGTGAGAAAGGTCTCGTACTCCGCCGCTGTCAGGATCGGGTTGGTGAAGAAGGAGCCGGCGGACCAGGTGTCGTGGTCCTCCGGGTCGAGGACCATGCCCTTGCCCGCGCGCAGCTTGAGGACGGTCTCGCGCGCGGTCGCGGCCGGGACGCGGTCACCCGGCTCCACGCCGAGGGCGCGGGCCGTCTCGGCGTACTTGACCGGTGCGGACAGGCCGCCCGCGTCCTCCAGTTCGAAGCGGACGCGCAGCACGACATAGCGGCTGGGGTCGCCCTTGAAGCGGCTGTGGCGGTAGGAGAAGCCGCATTCGGCGTTCGGGAGGGTGACGACCTCGTCGTCGTGGCGGTCGTACACCACCACCTCGGTGATGGTGCTGGAGACCTCCTGGCCGTACGCCCCCACGTTCTGGATGGGCGTGGCACCGGCCGAGCCGGGGATCCCGGCGAGGCACTCGATGCCCGCGAGCCCGGCCTCCACGGTGCGGGCCACCGCGTCGGTCCACACCTCCCCCGCCGCCAGCTCCAGCGAGGTGCCGTCGAGGCGGAACCCGGTGGTGGCGATGCGCAGGGCGGTGCCGTCGAAGCCCTTGTCGCCGATCACCAGGTTGCTGCCGCCGCCGATCAGCAGCAGCGGGGTGCCGGTGGCGTCGGCTTCGCGGACGGCGGCGATCACCTCTTCGTCGGTGGTGGCCGTGACGAGGCGGGCGGCCGGGCCGCCGAGACGGAAGGTGGTCAGCGGGGCGAGCGGGGCATCGTGGAGTTCCTGCACGGGCACAAGCCTACGGTCCGGGCCGCGGCGGGCCGGACCGCAGGCCCCGGTCCCGTTCGCGGGGGGGTTCAGGACCCCCGGGGCACCATGCGCGGGTGGCGCCGCGCGCCCCGGGCGGGCCCCCG
>NZ_JBHXFA010000151.1:0-9456 GCF_042724175.1 Streptomyces sp. NPDC127084 | reverse complement strand
CGTCAACCTCCCTGGGGCGGGGGCCGGGGCGCCCGCCCCCGTAGGCCGGGTACCGGTACGCGGGAGGGAGCAGGACGCGCGGGGAACGAGGCGCGGTGGGCGCCGGCCTCGCCGTCCGGCCGCGCCCTCCGCGCCCGCTCGCGCTCCCGCTCCCGCTCCCGCGTCAGGCCAGCCGCACGACCGCGCGCGACATGCCCAGCACCTTCTGGCCTGCCGACATCGCCGTCAGATCGACCCGCACCCGGTTGTCGTCGAGCTTCGCTGCGACCTTGCCACTGACCTCGATGAGCGCGCCCTGGTCGTCGTTCGGCACGACCACGGGCTTGGTGAAGCGAACCCCGTACTCGACCACGGCGCCCGGGTCGCCCGCCCAGTCGGTGACCACACGCGCCGCCTCGGCCATGGTGAACATGCCGTGCGCGATGACGTCCGGCAGTCCGACCTCCTTGGCGAACTTCTCGTTCCAGTGGATCGGATTGAAGTCGCCGGACGCTCCCGCGTAGCGCACCAGCGTGGCGCGGGTCACGGGAAAGCTCTGCACCGGCAGTTCGGTGCCGACCTCGACGTCCGCGTACGCGATCTTCGCCGCCATGTCGATCAGCCTTCCTCGGCGGCGCGTGCCACCAGCTTCGTCCAGGCGGTCACGACATGTTCGCCCGCCTCGTCGTGCACCTCACCGCGGATGTCCAGGATGTCGTTGCCCGCGAGGGACTTGATCGCCTCGATGGTCGAAGTGACCGTGAGCCGGTCCCCCGCTCGCACCGGGCGGGTGTAGGCGAACTTCTGGTCGCCGTGCACCACGCGGCTGTAGTCCAGGCCCAGTTGCGGATCCTCGACCACCTGCCCCGCGGCCTGGAAAGTGATCGCGAAAACGAAGGTCGGCGGGGCGATCACATCGGAATGCCCGAGGTGCTTGGCCGCGTCGGGGTCGGTGTACACGGGATTCGTGTCGCCGACCGCCTCCGCGAACTCCCGGATCTTCTCCCGGCCTACCTCGTACGGCGCGGTGGGCGGATACGTCCGCCCGACGAAGGACTGGTCGAGCGCCATGGCCTCGCTACCTCCTGTGTTACTGGATTCCTGAAACGACACGAGGCCGCCCCCCAAGAAGGGGGACGGCCTCGTGATCGAGCCTGATTCAGCGCGTCTCGCGGTGCGCGGTGTGCGCGTTGCAGCGCGGGCAGTGCTTCTTCATCTCAAGACGGTCCGGGTTGTTGCGCCGGTTCTTCTTGGTGATGTAGTTCCGCTCCTTGCACTCCACGCAGGCCAGCGTGATCTTCGGGCGGACGTCGGTGGCAGCCACGTGAGTGCTCCTTGGACGGACGGATGGACTGATTGCGTACGCCCACTATGGCCATGCAATGGTCAAGGTGGACGCATAAAAGAGTAGCCGATCGGAGGACCGACCCCGCAATCGGCTACTGTGTGTAGCGGTGACCGGACTTGAACCGGTGACACAGCGATTATGAGCCGCTTGCTCTACCGACTGAGCTACACCGCTGCGATGCCGGATTCACCTCGCCCGAGGGCGAGGATCTTCCAACATCAGAGCCCCAATACGGAATCGAACCGTAGACCTTCTCCTTACCATGGAGACGCTCTGCCGACTGAGCTATTGGGGCGAGCGATGAAGACATTACACGGTCCGCGACCGATCGCCCAAATCCGTTTACTCGATCTGCTACCCGCGGCGTTCGGGCACCGTGACGGCGATGCGAGCGGCCGCTGTCCGGCAGGCCGCCCTGATCGCCTCGTACGCCACTCGCGGCCACACCGGTACGACTATTGCGCTCCTCCGCGAAGCACGGCGCGTACCGCCCTAGGGTCCTTCTGACGTCCCCCGCCCTTCAGCTCTTCCGCCTTCCGCCACTTCAGGAGCGCCATGCCCGACAGCCAGGCGGAGCCGCCAGACGGCGCCACCGCCGACTCCACCGTGCTGACCCTGTGCGGTGCCCGTCTCACCGACGGCCGCACGGTCGACGTGCGGCTGAGCGGCGGCCGGATCGAGGCCGTCGGCACCGCCGGAAGTCTCACCCCGCGCTCGAAGCCCCTGTACCCCATGAGCCCTTCTGGTCTCTCCAGTCCGTCCGGCCTATCCAATCCTTCCGGTGCTTCGAGCTTTTCGGGTTCTTCGGGTTCCTCGGGTTCTTCGGGCTCCTCGGGCTCCTCGGGCTCCTCGGGTTCTTCAAGTTTCGCGAACCCCTCGAACACCGCGAACCCAGCGAACCCTTCGAAGGCGCATTCCGCGCGCGTGGACCTCAGCGGCTACCTGCTGCTGCCCGCCCCCGCCGAGCCGCATACGCACGGCGACACCGCGCTCACCGCTCCGTCGCCTGACGGTCCCGTGTCCTGCGCCGTCGAGGAGATCCAGCGCCGCGCCACGGAGGCAGCGCTGCTCCAGCTCGGACACGGCGCCACGGCCCTGCGCTCCCATGTGCGGATCGGAGACGTCCAAGGCCTGGAGTCCCTGGATGCCGTACACCAGGCGCGGCGTTCACTGCGCGGTCTCGCCGAGCTCACCACCGTGGCCGTACCGCGGCTGCTGACCGGCGTGGCCGGCGCCGACGGTCTCGCGATGCTGCGTGACGCGATGAAGATGGGCGCCTCCGTGGTCGGCGGCTGCCCCGACCTGGACCCGGATCCGGTCGGCTACACGGAGACGGTGCTGGACATGGCAGCGGAGCACGGCTGCCCGGTGGATCTGCACACCGACGGCGATGACCCCGCCCGGCTGGCCCGCCTCGCGACGATGGCGGGTGGGCTGCGGCAGGGGGTCTCGATCGGCCCTTGCGCGGGGCTCGCCCGGCTGCCGGCCGATGTGGCGTCCCGTACAGCGGACCGGCTCGCGGCCGCCGGAGTCACCGTGGTCTGCCTGCCCCAGGGCGGCTGCACCGGCGCCGAACTGCGCGGCAGCGCCCCCGCCCGGCTGCTGCGCGCCGCCGGGGTGCGGGTGGCTGCGGGCAGCGGGGCGATGCGCGACGCCGCGAACCCGGTGGGGCGCGGGGATCCGCTGGAGGCGGCCTTTCTGCTGGCCTCGCAGGGCAGACTGCGCGCGGCGGAGGCATACGAGGCAGTCAGTACGACGGCGCGGCGGGCGATGGGGCTACCCGAGGTGCGGGTGGAGGCGGGTTTCCCGGCCGAACTGCTCGCGGTGCGCGGACAGGAGCTCACGGGGGTGCTGTCGCTCGCGTACAGCCGGATCGTGGTGCACCGCGGCCGGGTGGTGGCACGGACCAGCGCGGTGCGGGAGTACTGCGACTCGGCCGCGGCTGTCGCGCTCGAACTGCCACGGCAGGGGAGGCCGGATCCCGGGCCGTAAGCACCGGGGGACGTGGGCTCGGGCCCCCTGCGCTGCCCGTGCCCGCGCCGCTACAACTACGCGGCCTGCCCGCCGCGCTCCCCGCGCGAGCCTGCGCCGCGGCGCCTGGGAAGCCTGCCCGCGCCGCGGCAACCACCGCGGCCCGAGTCGGGGCCCGGCCCGCGCGTCGGGGCAGCGACCGGCGTACGGTCGTGAGCATGCGCATTGTCATCGCGGGAGGACACGGTCAGATCGCGCTGCGCCTGGAGCGGCTGCTCTCGGTGCGCGGACACGAGGTCGCGGGCATCATCCGCAAACCCGAGCAGGGCAATGCCCTGCGGGCTGCCGGTGCCGAGCCGGTCCTGCTGGATCTGGAGTCGGCCTCGGTGGAGCAGGTGGCGGCGGTGCTGCAGGGCGCCGACGCGGTGGTGTTCGCCGCCGGCGCCGGACCGGGCAGCGGCGCGGAACGCAAGGAGACCGTGGACAAGCGGGCAGCGATGCTGACCGCCGATGCGGCCGAACGGGCGGGCGCACACCGGTTCCTCATCGTCTCCTCGATGGGCGCCGACCCCGCCCATACGGGCGACGAGGTGTTTGACGCGTATCTGCGTGCCAAAGGCGCGGCGGACGAGCACGTACGCGGCAGGGCCGGTCTGGAGTGGACGATCCTGCGGCCCGGGATGCTGACGAACGACGCGGGTACGGGACTGGTCAGGCTGGAGGCGGGGACCGGACGCGGGCCCGTGCCGCGCGACGACGTGGCCGCGGTGCTCGCGGAGCTCGTGGAGACCCCAGCGACGGCGGGGCTGACGCTGGAGCTGATCAGCGGGTCGGTCCCGGTCGCGGTGGCCGTCAAGGCGATCGCGGGCAACTGAGCGATGGCGCCGTTCCCGCAGCCGTGGCGCGGCTACTTCACCCGGACCAGGCTCGCGTAGACGACCAGATTGCCCTGGTAGCCCGTGGACTTGCGGTAGCCGCCGCCGCAGGTGACGATCCGCAACTGGGGCGCCGAGCCGCCTCCGTAGACCTTCCGGCTCGGGAACGAGCGCTTGGCGTACACCTCCACGGCGTCCACGGAGAACACCGCTGTGCGCCGGTCCTGGCGGGTGATCTCGATGGTGCTCTTCTTGCGCAGCGCGCCTAGCTGGTAGAAGACGGCCTGCCCGGTGGGGGTGTCCACATGCCCGGCCACGATGGCGGCTCCGGCTTCCCCCGGTGCCGGCCCGCGGGCGTACCAGCCGGCCAGGTTGGAGCTGCCGGGCGGTGGCAGTTGCAGCGAACCCTTCTTGTCCAGCGCCAACGTCGTCATCGACGCGTCGACGTGGATGGCGGGGATACGCAGCCTGACCGGCGCGGAACGCGGCAGGGCGTGTGCCGCCCGGTCGGCCGCACTCAGCCCTGGGCCGTGCCTCGCCGACTGCTCCGAGGACGGCTGCGGAGGGTTCCCGCCGATCAGCCCGCGGACCAGCAGCCAGATGCCGAGCGGCACGACGATGAGGAGGATTCTGCGCGAAGGCCCGGGCGTATGTCGTTCAGCGGCGCGGGCCCGCCGCTCAGACGGAACCGCTGTCGGCACGGCGCCGCATCGCGATCAGACCGATGGCCGACGCCCCGGCGAGCAGCGCGGAGCCGATGACGACCTCCGTGCCGTTCAGTCCCGTCGCACCGCCGAAACCTCCGTGCACCGCGCCGTCCGGGCGGCGGGCGACCTGATAGGTCGTCTCCACGAGGGTTCCGGGCGGGCATTTGACCGTGAGGTCGTAGACCCCGTCCTCGATGTCGTCGGGGACGGTGAAGCCGCCCGCGAGTTCGCCTCCGTCGCCGGTCTCGGTGAGATTGACCTGCCCCGCGTACTCCGCCTGCCCCTTGGCATAGGTCACGTCGTCCTCGCAGACCGTGGTGCTGACCGTGACCGTCGAACCGGGGAACGCCACATCCGGGCTGACGCTGATCCCTGATTCGTCGGCGGCCGTCGCGACGGCCGGCCATCCGCAGGCGATCACGACCAAGGCGCCGACGGCGAGAACACGTGTACTGCGCATGACTGACCTCATGACCGACCACCAGCCTCCGGATGAGCGCGCGGCAGGACTCCTCGTCCCGGCAGGGGCGCCGCACTCACACCCCAAGAAAATCAGCTCGTATTACTAAATGACCGAAATGACACGAGCTGATACATCGACCTGTCGGTGCGTCAGGTCATCAACGCAGCTCACACGAGTCGATGGATCCGACAGCAGAACACCGGAAGGCCGGAGCCACCCGGCGAACGGGTGGCGGCTTACGCGCCCCGGACGCGACGGAGCCCGGCGGCCGTGCTGCCGCCGGGCTCCATCAGAGGTTCAGCCGTTCGAAGACGCTCAGGTGCCGGGCTTGCGTCCGTACACGAAGACCTCGTCCCCGTTACGCAGCAGGCTCCAGTACTTGGCCGCGTCCGTCTTGGTCATGTTCACGCATCCGTGCGAGCCGGGCGGAGCCCAGACGCTGACGCCGACCGAGTGGAAGGCCTGGCCGCCGTCGAAGAACTGGCTGTACGGCATCGGCACGTTGTACAGGGACGACACATGGTCGATGTTGCGCCAGTAGACCTTCTTCAGGCCGGTGCGGGTCTCGTACCCGTTCCGGCCGGTGCGCACCGGGACCGGCCCGTACACCAGCTTCGACCCGTCCTGGACCCAGCTCAGCTGGAGCGTCAGGTTGACGCAGGCGATCCGGCCCTTGTTCGTCGGGCAGGAGCCGGCCTTGTTCGGGGTCTTCCCGACGGCCTTCTGCTTGTTCATCAGATCCATGACGCCCCAGGTGATGGGCCCGGCATAGCCCGCGTTCGGGGATATCGAGTGCTTCGTCTGGAACGCCTGGATCGCCTTGCAGTCGGTGGCGGACTGCTTGCCGTCCACCGGCCGGCCGAGGAACTTCTCGACCTGCTTCTGATACGGACCGGTCTGCGTGTTGCAGGACGCCGCCTGCGCGGTCCCGGTCCCCATGGCCAGAGTGAGCGGGGCCACCAATGCGGTGATCCCCAGTGCGACGATTCCTCGTCGGCGTATGTCTCCCATGGCTGTCGACTCCTTATGCGTACGCGCATGGCGCGAGTTCCGCCTGGTAGACGCCGCGGGGCGGGCGGTAGTTGCACGGCGGAAGGGGACAGTTCCGTAACAGCCGGGCTTCAGGGCCGCCAGCGGGGCCCCTCCCAGTCGGGGTTGTCAGGGCTCCCGAAGTGGAACGGGACCCTGAGTCGGGCGGCCAGGGCCCGGCCGGCGTGATCGGCCGCCACGGCCGACGGATGGCGGGAGGCGGTGTCCTCGCCCTCGAGGTACCACTCGGCGGCGCCCCGGTAGATGGTGGCCAGGCCGTGCTCACCCGGCGGGTCGGCGGTGACGGCCAGCAGGCACACGAACCAGTCGTGCACCGTGTCGCCGTCCCAGACCGCCTCGATCGCCACAATCCGGCCGGAGGCGGTGGAGGCACGGGCGGCGAGGGAGTCCGGGTCCAGCGGGTCGTCCGGTGTGCGGGCGACCCGGTCGCCATGGTGCGCGTAGCGGTCGTACACCACCTTCTGCGCGTCGATCAGGCTCAAACCTCGCGCACGGCCCGCTTCCCAGACGGTCCGCACCGCGAGGATGAAGGCGTCCCGGAGGACCTGCTGATCAGCCTCGCGCCGGACGCCTTCGGGCAGCGAATCCCACCACTCGGCCGTGGTCATGCCGGTCATCAAGATCCTTTCCGCCGTGGGGAACGCCCATGTCGGCCCGTCCGCACGTAGGTTGATGGTCATGACCTTACGGATACGCGGCGTCGCCCTACCGGAGCGCGAGGAACGCACGTACTGGATCGACGGCGAGACACTGCGGACCGTGCCTCCCGCCCGGGCGGCGGCGAAACAGGTCGAGACCGTGGTGGACGGCGGCTGGCTGCTGCCGGGACTGGTCGACGTCCATACGCATCCCGGGACGGAGGATCCTGACACCCCGTTCGACGAGGCCTTGCTGCGTCGGCACCTGTCGGCGCATCGCGATGCGGGGGTGCTGCTGGTGCGGACGCCGGGGACCAAGGGCCGGATGCCCGGCTGGGTCGACACGGAACCGGATCTGCCTCGCGTGCGGTCGGCGGGTCGATGGCTGGCGACACCCGGGCGGTTCTTCCCCGGGGTGGGCCGGGACATCGAGGAGGGCGAACTGCCGGAGGCGGCCGTCGAGGAGGCCACGGCCTCCTCGGGCTGGTGCAAGATCATCGGCGATTGGCGGTGGGATGAACCCGCCGTACCGCTGGACGTGATGCGAGCGGCCGTGGCCGCGGTGCACGCTGCCGGCGGACGGGTCGCGGTGCACTGCCAGACCGCTGAAGGCTCGCGGAACGCCGTGCTGGCCGGCGCTGACAGCCTCGAACACGGGATGCATCTCGACCCGGAACTGCTGGACCTGATGGCCGCTCAGGGCACCGCGCTCGTGCCGACCCTTTCGGCGTTCGCCCGCAGCGCCGAGCGCTGGCAGCGCCGGGAACCCAGCGTGAAGCGCTCGCACTGGCTCGACGGCTGGCGGGGGACGCTCGACAACGTCCGGCTGGCCCACGAGGCGGGCGTCACCGTACTCGCCGGAACGGACAGCTTCCCGTGCGGCACTGTGGCCGCGGAGTCCGAGCGGCTGGCGCAGGCCGGGATGCCGGCCGACGCGGCACTCGGGGCGGCCTCCTGGACGGCCCGGGAGTGGCTGGGACTGCCCGGGCTGATCGACGGGGCGCCCGCCGATCTCGTCGCGTACGACAAGGACCCCACGGCGGTAGGAGCCTCCGGGACGCTGGGGCGACCGAAACGGGTGATCCTGCGGGGCCGGGTCGTGCGCTGACTACGCGAACCGGACGACGGCCCCTCAGGGGCGCCGCGGGGCGGATCAACAAGGACGCGGCGGACGACCTCGTCGCGATCAACGGCTCGGGCAACGAGTACGCCTCCGCCCCCGGCCGCGTGCTGCTCGGCGGTCCGGCGACCCGAAGATCCAGTACGACTGGGGTTACGACTTCACCGACCTGGTCGGCTGACCCACCGCCGGGCCACCACCGCCCGAACGTGTCCGGGGCCTGAGCCGCCGTCAGGCCCCCGACGCCACACTCGCGCCCGAGCGCCGGGCTCACCGGCACACCGACCCTCAGGTGAAGACCGGCACCGAGTGGAGCGGAGTCGACGGCGGGAGTAACAAAAACGGCCCCTGCCTGCGAAAACGCAGGACAGGGGCCGTTCTCATCGCGTGGCGGCGCCAGGATTCGAACCTGGGTAGGCTAAGCCGACGGATTTACAGACTTCTGTCTTTCAATCACTCTGACCTCTTCTGATCTGGGCCGGAGCGGACATTGCAGCTCGTACACGTCCCAGCCGTCCACTCCTCGTCCACGGCAACCTAACGGGGCAAAGGAAGGGCCTCTCCGGCGACGCGGACCATAGGGTCGGCTGCGCCGACACGCTGCAACACCTGGGTGTTGCAGCCGCCTTTGGCCGGACAGCCCGGACACATGCACTCAGAACTGTCCGCCCTGAATGCGCTGGCCAGACCCTTAACCGGACAGCCGGACAGCGGCTACGTCTCTACCTCTGCCGATGCGAGCATTTCCGCAGCGATAAGTGCATCAGACGCAGCGCTGCGCACCTCAGGTTCGAGGTCGTTCTGAGCGTGTTCGTGAAGCATCGCCCTGGCTCGAAGATCTCGGGGGCATCCGAACGCGAGGACCCATGAACCGCCAGCTCTGACAACGAGGTGCGCGTCCTCAAGCGCACGTCTCCCAGCCTCGTACACGTCGTCTGGTGGAAGCATGGCAGCCCATGCCTGGAAGGCCTGCAACCGCAATTCTGGTTCAGGATCATTACCCGCGCGGTCGGTGATCCCTGCAAGGGCTTCTGAGCGGTGCGGAAAGTGCTCGGCCAGCAGGTGCAGTGCCATGTAGCGAAGCGATTCGTCGGGGTCGGCGACGACCCGGCCAACAAGAAGCGCCAGCGTCTCAGGCTCCTGCGGGAAATGCACGGCTAGCAGCCGAAGAGCCGTTGAGCGAGAAAATCCGTCGGGGTCGGCGGTGGCCCGGTCAACAAGAAGCGCCAGCGCCTCGGGCCGCTGCGGGAAATACTCAGCCAGCAGCCGAAGAGCCATTGAGCGAGGCGATCCGCTGGGGTCGGC
>NZ_JBHXFA010000150.1:12944-16771 GCF_042724175.1 Streptomyces sp. NPDC127084 | reverse complement strand
GGCCCGCCCCGCGCGCGCGCGCCTCCCGCGGGGGCGCCCCCCCCCGCCCGAGCTGTGCGGGGCCCAGCGGCACCAGCCGCACCAGCAGCACGCCCGCGTCGATTCCCGCGGGCCCGGTGCGCACCGGGCCCCCCGAGACGATCGCGTCCCCACCGCACGGGTCCATGACCGGGGATTCGACGGGCGCGAGCGCGACCCGCAGCCCCGAGCCGCCGGAGTCCACACCGAGCACCCATCGTGCCCGGCCGCTGCGCCGCTCTGTCATCCCGCCCTCCGGGCGCATGCCGTCGGACCCGCTGTCGGGCGTACGCGCTGCACCACCTCGTGACTCCTCCCCTTCGTGAGCGAAGGGGCTTCTCACTCGCGGTTGAAACCCTCATGACGGCCAAGCCCTGACCGCTGCTGAAGCAGGGTCGAAGGATACTACGCCACGTGGCGGATCCACTACTCAGGGTGTGCTCCCCTTCCTGTCCGAAACGCAGGATCAGGGATGGACCGGCTCCGGGGCAGGTGGGAGTGGGGCGAGCGGGCTGGGGAATGACGGCGCCACCCTATCCCCGAGGAGCCTTGTGACGGCCGGATTCGAAAAGACACTCCGTGCACCAGTAGAGTGACGCGCCGTGGCAGCACGACCGTTGAACGAACTTGTCGAGCCCGGCTGGGCGGAGGCGCTGCGGCCCGTGGCCGGGCGCATCGCCGCTATGGGGGATTTCCTGCGCGCGGAGATAGCCGCGGGCCGCACCTATCTGCCCGCAGGCGCGAACGTACTGCGGGCGTTCCAGCAGCCCTTCGACGAGGTGCGGGTGCTGATCGTGGGTCAGGACCCCTATCCGACCCCGGGTATGGCCATCGGCCACAGCTTCGCGGTCGCGCCCGAGGTGCGGAATCTACCCGGCAGCCTGGAGAACATCTTCCGGGAGCTGCATACAGACCTGGGACTGCCCCGGCCCTCCAACGGCGATCTGACCCCCTGGACCAAGCAGGGCGTGCTGCTGCTCAACAGGGCGCTCACGACGGCACCCCGCCAGCCCGGCGCGCATCGCGGCAAGGGCTGGGAGGAGGTGACCGAGCAGGCCATCCGCGCGCTGGCCGCCCGGGGCAAGCCGTTGGTGTCGGTGCTGTGGGGGCGGGACGCCCGCAATCTCCGTCCTTTCCTGAACGGCCTGCCTGCAGTGGAGTCTGCCCACCCTTCCCCTATGTCCGCCGACAGAGGGTTCTTCGGCTCCCGGCCGTTCAGCCGCACCAACGAACTCCTCGCGGAGTCGGGGGCCCAGCCGGTGGACTGGCGCCTGCCCTGAGGGCTGTCCGGGCACGGCTGGGGCACCGCGACCTCACCCGAGCACCGCCGCACGCACACAGAGCACGTCCGGCAGATGCGAGGCGAGCTGCTGCCAGGTGTCACCGTCGTCCGCGCTCGCGTACAGCTCGCCGTTCCGATTGCCGAAGTAGACGCCTGCAGGGTCGGCGCCGTCCGTGCACATCGCGTCGCGCAGCACCGTGCCGTAGTGGTCGCCGTCGGGGAGTCCGGCGGAGAGAGGTTCCCAGCTGCCGCCCGCGTCGCTCGTGCGATAGACCCGGCACCGGCGCCCGGCCGGGACACGGTCCGCGTCGGCGTTGATCGGGAACACGTACGCCATATCGGCGCGGTGCGGATGCGCGATGACCGCGAAACCGAAGTCCGACGGCAGCCCGCCGCCGATGTCGGTCCAGTGGGCGCCTGCGTCGTCGCTGCGGTAGACGCCCCAGTGGTTCTGGAGGTACAGCCGGTCGAGGTTCCCCGCGTCCTGCGCGATCTTGTGGACGCACTGACCGAACTCCGGGTTCGGATCGGGGAGGAAGACAGCCGATACTCCCCGGTTGGACGGGTCCCAGCTGGCGCCGCCGTCACGGCTGCGGAACACCCCGGCCGTGGAGACCGCCACGGTGACGGCGTCCGCGTCCCGCCGGTCCGTGACCACGGTGTGCACGGCCTCCCCGCCGCCTCCGGGCACCCACTGCGACCTCGTGGGGTGCTCCCAGAGCGGGCGGACCAGTTCGAAGGTCTCGCCGGCGTCTTCCGAGCGGAACAGCGCGGCCGGCTCGGTCCCGGCGTAGACCACGTCCGGTGCCGCGGGGCCCGCGGGGTGCAGCTGCCAGACGCGCTCCAGGGAAGCGCCGGTGTCCTTGGGGAACTTGACCGCGGGCTTGGCCGGCTCGGTCCAGGTCGCGCCGAGATCGTCGGAGTGGAAGACGGACGGGCCCCAGTGGGCGCTGTCGCCCCCCACCAGCAGCCGTGGGACCGGGCGGCGGGTGTCGATTCCGATGGAGTACACGGCCTGCGCGTTGAAGTGCGGGCCGTCCAGCTCCCACTCACTGTCGCGCCTGCGGCCGAGGAAGAGTCCCTTGCGGGTGCCCACAGCAAGCAGCACGTCGTTCATCACCGACACCTCCATGACGCCGTTGTCGCGGATACGGGCCAGTGTGCACCCGACCGCTGACAACGCCCCGGAAGTGTCCATTGCCGCAGGTCACAGCGGCCCGGTGGCGGTCAGTTCGGGTTGGCCGAGTCGGTCGAGTCGGTCGAGTTGCCTGAGTCGCCCGGATCGGCGGGGCCGCCCGCACAGCCGCCCGCCGGGTCGTACTCCGTCGACTCGAGGTCGGCCCCGTCCAGCTTGGCTGTCAGCACGGCGAGGCGCTCCTGGAGGTCGCCAAGCTCCGCCAGGGTGAGCCCGGTGGTCGCGGCGATCCGCTGCGGGATGAGCGCGGCCTGTTCCCGCAGTGCGATGCCCTTCGCGGTCGGGCGCACGGTCACCGAACGCTCGTCCTCTGTGCTGCGGCGGCGCTCCACGAAATCGATCGCCTCAAGCCGCTTGAGCAGCGGGGACAGCGTGCCGGAGTCGAGGCGCAGCCGGGCCCCGATCGCCTTCACGGGCTGCTCTCCGTGCTCCCAGAGCACCAGCATCACCAGGTACTGCGAATAGGTGAGGCCGAGATCCTTGAGGACCATCCGGTAGACACCGTTGAACGCGCGCGAGGCCGCGTGCAGGGAGAAGCAGATCTGGCGGTCGAGCCGGAGGACCTCGGGGCTCCCGGCGGCTTCCGGTGTCGTTGTCATGCCTCCAGGATACCCACCCGGGCAATTAAGTTGTGCACAACTTAATTGTGTGCTGTAGTTGTGGTCATCCGGTCCGGCCGCCAGGGGCCCGGCCCGTCGACAGAGGGATGATCGCCATGAACGCGCTGTACACCGCCGTCGCCACCGCCAACGGCCGCGATGGTCGTGCCGTCAGCTCCGACGGCCGCCTCGACCTGCCGCTGGCCATGCCGCCCGCGCTCGGCGGCAGTGGCGAGGGCACCAACCCCGAGCAGCTCTTCGCTGCCGGGTACGCGGCGTGCTTCTCGAGCGCCCTCGGGCTTGTCGGCCGCCAGGCGAAGATCGACACCAGTGAGATCTCGGTGACCGCCGAGGTCGGCATCGGCAAGGACGAGGCGAACGGCGGCTTCGGCCTTGCGGTGGTCCTCCGGGTCGAGCTGCCCGAGGCTCTCGAAGGCGCGACCGGCGAGAAGCTCGTGGAGCAGGCCCACCAGGTCTGCCCCTACTCCAAGGCGACTCGCGGCAACATCCAGGTCGAGCTCGTCGTCGAGTAAGCCGGAGCAGAGCGAGCAGGCCAATCAATCAGACGGCCGAGTAGTGACCCAGCCGAGTGGCTGCCCAGTCGAGTGGCTGCTCAGTCGAGTCCCGGGGCGCCGGCAGCCGAGCCGACCGACCCGCAGCGGTGTGCGGCCAGGGCAGGGGCCGGCCGCCACGCCCGACGCTCACGGTGGTGGGGGGGCCCGCAGGTCCGGCC
>NZ_JBHXFA010000150.1:8819-12934 GCF_042724175.1 Streptomyces sp. NPDC127084 | reverse complement strand
GCGGGGGGGGGCCGGCGCCGCGCCCCCCGCCCCGCCGGGGGGGGGGGGGCCGGGCGCGGCGCCCGCCCGCCCCCGGGGGGGGCGGGGGGGGGCCGCCCCCGCCCGCCCCCCCCCCCCCACCACCGTGTCCGTGTGCGGTGGTCCCTTCACCGTGCCCTGCGTCCGCCCCGCGCGCCGCCGCCAGCAACCCGAGCCAGTCGGGGATCTTCACCGAGCGCCGCCCGAGGGAGCGCCCCAGCGCCGCCTCGGCGTCCTCGATGGCCAGCCAGCCCGGCCACTCGACCGGCTCGTGTCCCAGACTCCGCAGCACATCGAGGGGCTCACCCGTGAGCGGCCGAGCCGACAGCTCACCGGCGTCCGCGAGCAGGGAGGTCACGGTCTCCTTGGCGCACGGCCGGTTGGTGCCGATCACGCCGGTGGGCCCTCGCTTGATCCACCCGGCGACGTACTCGCCGGGTGACGGCGCGCCATCACGCAGCACCCGCCCCTCCTGGTGGGGGATCGTTCCCCGGGTCCGGTCGAACGGCAGCCCCGCCAGCGGCACTCCGCGATAGCCGACCGCCCGGAGCACCAGTTGCGCCTCGATGTCCTCGTATGCTCCCGTGCCGCGCAGCCCGCCGCTGCCATCCGGTTCGGTCCGCTCGCAGCGCACAGCGGCGACCCGGCCGTCCTCACCCGCCAGCAGTTCCACGGGCCGCAGGAAGAAGCGCAGCCGAATTCGCCTCGCGGGGGCGGGAGTCGCCTCCCCGGAGGAGTCCGCCGCCCAGCCCCGGACTACCTCGACGTTGCGCCGGTTCACCGCGGGCAGCGCCGACGGATCCGCGTATCCGGGATCGAGCGCCAGTTCCGCCGGCTCGACCTCCACCCCCACCCGCGATAGCCCGCCCAGCTCCCGCAGTTCCTTGGTGGTGAACTTCGCCTGTGCGGGACCCCGTCTGCCGACCATGTGCACCTCGCGTACCCCGCTGGCCGCCAGCGCGTGCAGGGCGGCGATCGGCACATCGGTCGGACGCAGTTCGGCGGCGCCGCGGGCGAGGATCCGCGTGACATCGACGGCGACATTGCCGACCCCGATGACCACGGCCGAACGCACGTCGCCGAGCGCGAAGCCGGGGTCCGGCGAGTCGGGGTGCGCGCTGTACCAGGAGACGAAGTCGGTGGCCGAACGGCTTCCCGGCAGATCCTCGCCCGGTACCCCGAGCCTGCGGTCCCGTGCCGCGCCTACGCAGTACACGACGGCGTGGTAGGCGTCGAGCAGTCGTGCGGGTGACAGGCCCTTGGAGCCCACCTCGACATTGCCGATGAAGCCGATCCGTTCGTCCTCCAGCACCGTCCGCAGGTTGTTCTGGAGGGACTTGATCTTCTCGTGGTCGGGTGCGACCCCGTACCTCACCAGCCCGTAGGGACAGGGGAGGCGGTCGAGTACATCCACACGGACGTCCGGGACCCGGGTCTGCTGGACAAGAGCCTGAGCGGTGTACACCCCGCTCGGACCCGAACCGACGACGGCGACTCGAAGCACGACCGCGCTCCTTCCCGCAGGGTGTCTCCAGCATGGCACTCGAAGCGGCGCGCGGGGAGACTCACATCGCGCGCATACGGTTGATCTCAGCGGTCTGCTGGGCGATCACCTCACTCGCCATCTCCTCCATCTGGACGTTCCGGCCGTTCGAGAGCACCTCGGTCGCCATGGTGACCGCGCCCGCGTGATGGGTGATCATCAAAGTCAGGAAGAGCTTGTCGAACGCCGCGCCGTGGGCCGCCCGCAGCTGCGTCAGCTGGGCCGGGGTGGCCATACCCGGCATCGCGCCGTGGTCGTGACCGCCCTGGCCATGGGAGCCGTGGCCGCCGTCCGTGCCCCCGCCGTTGGCCTTCAGCCAGGCCTCCATGGCGCCGATCTCAGGACGCTGTGCCGCGTCGATCCGCTCCGCCAGCCGCTTGAGCCGCTCGCCGGCCGCGTGGCCGGGCGCCAGAGCCGTCATTTCCAGTGCCTGGCGGTGATGGACGATCATCATCCGCGCGTACGCGAGATCCGCCGCGTTCGGGCGGTTGTCCGGTACGGCCCTCCGCGCCTCGTCGGCCGACAACGTCCGCGCCGGCTCGCCCGGTCTGCCGGGCGCGACCACCAGAGGCGTACCAGTCTCGTTCGCGGTCCGCGCCTTCGCTCTCCCGGCTTCCGAATCGCAGGCGCTCAGGGCGAGTAGGGCGCTCAGCAGGGCTGCGGCAAGGCTGGGGAACCGGTGGGTTCCACGGATCGGCGACACGCAACCTCCTGCGATACACGGTGCGTTGATGATCAGAAGAGCTCACTTGCCGTGCTGGACGATCAGTGTCTTGCATGACGGTGCTGATTGACCCTATTGGAATGAACATGCAAAGGGTGATACTGCCCGAGGATTCGCGAACCGTTCAATACCGAACGGGGATTACGGAGACAACGGAGCAAAGGGAGTCCCAGTGTTCTCGTTGCACACCACCCGCATGCCGCGGCGCAGACGCTCGGTCGTGGCCGCGGCAGCAGCCGCGGCCGGGTTGCTCGCCACACTGCTGACCGCCGGACCGGCGGCAGCCATTCCCGACCCCGGGGATGCCCCGCATCAGCAGGCCGTCTCCCCGGCCCAGCGTGCCGACGCCAAGGCGGCCGTGACCGGCGGTGAGATACCCGGAGCGGACGAGATCGTCCACAGCGACAACCTCACACCACTCGCCAACATCCCCAAGGACGCCCTCAAGGGCACCAACTCCGATCTGGCCTTCCAGGGCGGATACGCCTTCGCCGGCAACTACGACGGATTCCGGATCTTCGACATCCGCAATCCGAAGGCCCCGAAGACCGTCGCCCAGGTTCTCTGTCCCGGCTCGCAGAACGACGTGTCCGTCTCGGGGGACCTGCTCTTCCTGTCCACCGACTCCTCACGCAGTGACAACTCGTGCGCCAGCACCACGCAGCCCGCGACCGAGAAGTCCTCCTGGGAGGGCATGAAGATCTTCGACATCAGCGACAAGCGCAATCCGAAGTACGTCGCCGCCGTGGAGACCGCCTGCGGATCGCACACCCACACCCTGGTGCCCGATCGCCGCAACGTGTACGTGTACGTGTCCTCGTACTCGCCGAACACCACGTTCCCCGACTGCCAGCCCCCGCATGACGGAATCTCCGTCATCAAGGTGCCGCGCAAGGCCCCCGAGAAGGCGGCGGTCGTCAACTTCCCGGTGCTCTTCCCCGGTGAGGGCCCTGATGGTGGTGGCAACCCGGGAAGCCCGACGAACCCCGGTGTCTCCAAGACGACGGGCTGTCACGACATCACCGTCCTCCCGTCGAAGGACCTCGCGGCGGGCGCCTGTATGGGTGACGGCATCCTGTTCGATATCCGGGACCCCGAACGCCCCAAGGTCATCGACCAGGTCCAGGACAACGTCAACTTCGCCTTCTGGCACTCGGCGACCTTCAACCAGCGGGCCGACAAGGTCGTGTTCACCGACGAACTCGGCGGTGGTGTAGGCGCTACCTGCAGCGCCGAGATCGGGCCGAACCGCGGCGCGGACGGTATCTACGACATCGTCGGCAAGGGCGACAAGCGCAAACTGGTCTTCCGCAGCTACTTCAAGATCGACCGCCACCAGGCGAGCACCGAGAACTGTGTGGCCCACAACGGCTCGCTCATCCCGGTCAGGGGCCGCGACATCATGGTTCAGGCCTGGTATCAGGGCGGCGTCTCGGTATGGGAGTTCACCGACTCGGCCAAGCCCAGGGAGATCGCCTACTTCGAGCGCGGTCCGCTGTCCACCGACACCCTCACCACGGGAGGTTCCTGGTCGGCTTACTACTACAACGGCTACATCTACTCGAACGACATCGCCAAGGGCCTCGACGTGCTGAGGCTCGACGACCGCCGCACCGACCCGGCGAAGCGGATCCGGATACACGAGCTCAATGTGCAGACCCAGCCGGACTACTTCGACCGCCACTGACCTGACTGCCGATCCGACGGTCAAGCAGGTCCAGGGGCCACGCGACGCGTGCCCCCCGGGGGGGGCCCCCCCCCCGGGGCCCCCCGCCCCCCCGCCCCCCCCCGCCCCAGGGACCCCGCCCCACCCCCCCCGGGCACCCGCCG
>NZ_JBHXFA010000150.1:0-8809 GCF_042724175.1 Streptomyces sp. NPDC127084 | reverse complement strand
GCGGCCGCGGGCCCCCCCCCCCGCCCCCGGGGGGGCCCCCCCCCCCCCCCCCCCCACGCCGAGCTCCCAGTCCAGCCCGTACCGCTGGAACAGCTCCGCACGCAGCCGTTCCAGCGGCATCTGCGCTCCGGGCACCACCACCGTGAAGACCGCGCCCATCAGCAGCGCGCGCAGCAGCGGGTACTCCGCGTCCACGTCGGCGGAGCCGTACCGCTCCAGAGCCCCGCGCAGCAGGAACTCCAGTCGCTGCTGCTCAGAGCACCGGACAAAGCCCTCCGCCTGGAGTATCCCGGCCATGTGCGCGCGCATCAGCACCGGTCGTTCCACAGCGAGGCCGAGCACCGCGTCGATCGCGCGTGCGAGCCCTTCCGTGCCGTTCTCCGTCCGGGGTTCGCGCTCCAGGGCCGCTTCCAGCGTCAGATGCATCAAGCGGTGCACCGCCGACTGGAAGAGCTGCCGTTTGCCCGTGAAGTAGTACGAGACAAGGCCGCGTGCCGACCCGGCGCGGTCGGCGATGTCACCCAGGGTCGTCGCCTCGTAACCGCGTTCACCTACAAGGTCCACGGTGGCCTGCAAGAGACGCTCACGGGAGCGCCGCCGCAGTTCTTCATTGACCGCTGCGCTCCGCGGGGACATGCTTGACTCCTGCGTTGACTGGCTTCCAGCCAATATACTCGACGCGAAACCGCCCCCCTGGGCCCCGTGCCTGGTCAGCGGCGGTTACCAGCCCGACCGGGCGACGCGGGGGATCGCCCGGTCCGGCCGGTTCGTCAGCTCCGCACGCCCGGGGATCTCTGCTCGGGTGCCGTGGGTACGCCACCGCTGAAGCGTTCGTAGGACGTGATGGCCAGACCCACCACGCAGACTCCCAGCAGCCAGCCGGCGACGACGTCCGAGAACCAGTGCACCCCGAGATAGAGCCGGGTGAAACCCACTCCCAGTACGGAGAAGGCCGCGACGAGTACCGCGGCCCACCAGACACGTGTCCCCACGCTCTCCCGCCCGAGCAGCCACAGCAGCAGCCCGCAGACGACCGTCGCGGTCATGGCGTGTCCGGACGGGAAAGCGGCGTACTGGGCGGTGTCCAGCGGTTGCTCCCAGTGCGGCCGGTCACGGCCCACCGCGGATTTCAGCGACTGCTGCACCACCGTGCCCAGGGCACTGGCGGCGGCCACCCAGAGGGCCGGCAGCGTGGCGCCGCGCCGCAGCAGCAGCACGACCACCGCGACCAGCAGCGCTCGTATGGCCCACGGGTCCCACACCCAGTCGCTGAGCACACGGTTGGCCTCGGTGAAACCGGGCTCGGTGTGCGCCGAGCGGTGCAGGGCCCGTGCGATCGCGGTGTCCAGTGACAGCAGCGGCGCCCACGGGGCGGCGACCAGCACCAGCAGGAGCAGCGCCAGCGCCGCGGCGACCGCGGCGGTGAGGGCGGGGGCGCGGAAAGGGGTTCGCGTCCGAGTGGACTGGACAGGTGGGGGAGACCACATAGAACCGATCCTTGCCCACGATGGCCGCTCTACGCTATCCGAGCGCCCTCAGGCCGGGAACGAATGCCACGAGCAGCGGAACGACCGGCACCAGCGCCGCCGCCGCGGTCAGCCCGAGCCGGTGACCCGCGGCGAGCCGGGGGAGCGGTGCGAGGAGCCGGTTGACTCGCTGCGGCAGTTGGGCGTCAGGAGTGGGGCACGGGCCGAACACGCCCCGGTGCTCGTTCAGCTCCACGAGCGCCAGGGCGATGGTGAGCCTCCCGAACCGGCGTGACGCGGAATCGTCCGCGGCCAGCTCCACCAGCCGGTGCATCTCGTCCCGGAACGCGGCGAACACCGGCACCTGGGGAAAGCCATTGGCCAGTGCCGCGGAGCAGTGCAGCAGCCAGTCGTGCCGAGCCCGGGCGTGCCCCTGCTCATGGGCGAGCACCGCGTCGAGCTGACGGCCCTTCAACCGGCGCAGCGCCGCAGTGGTGATGACCAGCTGGGGCGCGGCACCAGGGAGCCACCAGGCGTCGGGCCGCTCGCCCTCCAGCAGCACCAGGGGGTCGCTGCCCGCGTCCTCACCCGGCAACAGGGGGGCGCGCACGAGGAGTTCGGCCCGGCGTCGCTTGCGCCGGGCGTGCGCCCTGTATACCTCCCGGGCCAGCATCGCGCCGGTCCACAGCCCGCCGCACGCCAGCACCACGGCGAGCACCGCGGACCAGGGCGCATGTGCTCTCAGCGCATAGGCGTTCACCACGGCGGTCGGGGCTGGCGCGAACACCTGGCCCCGTACGGCCTGCCAGGCCGCAGCGGCACTGAACGTCATGGAGAGCGCGAAGCTCAGCAGCACGGCCGCGACCACGCACTGCCACACCCACAGTGCCACCACAGGCTCGCGCTCCGGCCAGTCGGCCCGCGCCATCAACCGCGGCGCCACCACGGCGGCCAGTGCGCCGAGCACAAGCAGCGCGAGCGAGACCATCATGGGAACCAGCCTATGAGCGCAGCGCTACCACCGGGTACGGCTTAGCCTGCCATGTGACGTACAGCACGTTTTCGTCCGTCGCCGCGTCAGACGGTGAGCAGCATGGCCACCATGGCCACCCCCATGGACACCTGGCAGGCCAGCGCCAGCTCGGGCCGTGCTCCCCAGGCCGGTGGCACGGCTGCCGGAGGTGCCGCCACCGGGACGAGGCGCGCCCCGGAACGCAGCACGAACACCGCGAAGTAGACCAGCAGGACCCCGGTCAGCAGGGGGACACCACCGGCACCGGTGTGCGCCGTGTGCCCGGTGTGCGCCCCCGTGCCCGGCATGCTCGGCGCCATCGTCAGTGCCATGTACACCATGGCCAGCGAGCCGACCAGATGATGCAGATGGTGTGTGCCGCCGCGCGCACGCCGCAGCGCCCACAGGGCGCGCAGTCCCAAGGCCGCGAACACGGCCGCGTACACCTGCCACGCCCACGGTCGCGGCAGCGAGATCGTGGCGGGCAGGGCCATCGCGGCCATCCCGAAGCCCATCACCGCCTCGCCGCCCGCCACCTCGCGCTCCTCTCCCTCGCCGGTGCGCATCCGCAGGACGCAGTACGCGCCCGAGGCGGCGCAGAGCGCGATGAGCAACCAGGCCGACATCGCCGTACCGTGCACCGGGTACCTCCCCGCTCGACGGGTGTCGGGGGAGGTGATGCCCCGGGCGCGTGCGGCACATACGAGCGCACGGGCGTACACGGGGGCACGGAGCCGGCGCTCGGCTCAGGGCCGGAACCGCAGGGGATGGTCATCGGGCACCTCGACCACGGCGATCCGCACCCCGTCCGGGTCCAGTACCCACATCTCCACCAGGCCCCAAGGCTCACGCCGCGGTGGCTGTTCGACCGTGGCGCCGTGCGCCAGCACGTGCCCGTAGGCGGCCTTGGCGTCCGACACCTGGAGCCACAGGGAGAGACCCGGCGCGGGCGGGGTGTCAGAGCGCCCGGTGATCTCCAGGAAGCCCCCGCCGAGGAAGTAGACCGTCCCGCGCTCGGGCCCGGTGCCGAACTCCCGGTAGATCTGGAGGCCGAGTACGTCCTCGTAGAACCGCCGGGACCGGTCCGGATCCGTCGGCCGCAGCAGGACGCGGCTACTGAGCACGTGCATCATGGGGAGCACGTTAGACCGCCCGGGAGGGATGGGCGATGATCCGGGCCCGCGACTCCACCCGTCGGCGCGGCGGGCTTCCGGCGCGGAGGTCGCGATCGGGACCGGGCAGGCCCTGCCGGGGCGGGGCATAGGATGCCGTCACGCCAGGACGCCAGGGAAACGATTCCCCGATCGCTGGGAGACCCATGGACACCCCGCCGGTGCACGAGCCCGCACGGCTGACCTTCCGCGACGCGACCGAGGCCGACGTCCCGGAGCTGGTCACGCTCATCGACACCGCGTACCGCGGTGGCAGCGGCCGGGCAGGCTGGACCACGGAGGCGGACATCCTGGACGGGCCTCGCACCGATGCCGAGGCGGTTCTGGCGTTGATCGGCAGGACCGGCAGCAGGATGCTGATCGTCGAGCGCGACGGGTCGCCCGTGGGCTGCTACCAGTTGGAACACCGGGGTGACGCGGCCTACTTCGGCATGTTCGCGGTGCGTCCCGACCTCCAGGGCGCGGGGCTCGGGCGGCAGATCATCGCCGAGGCGGAGCGCGGTGCGCGGGAGATCGGGGGTGTGCATGAGATGCACATGACGGTGATCTCGGTACGCGAGGACCTCATCGCCTGGTACGTGCGGCGCGGCTACCGCCGTACGGGAAAGATGACGCCCTTCCCGTACGGCAACGAGCGTTTCGGGCAGCCGAAGCGCGACGACCTCCGGTTCGAACTGCTGGTGAAGGACCTCGGCTGAACGACCCGGGCCCGACGGACCCGGCGGCGGGCTCAGGCCGTGAAACGGCCGGTACGCCGGATCTCCGGGTGGTCGGTGGTCGCGCCGTCGAGTTCCAGCGCGCGCACCAGCCGCAGCTGGGTCTGGGTGTTCACCACCCAGCCGATGACCCTGAGTCCCTCCCGGTGCGCGTGCTCGACGGTCTCCAGGGTGAGCCTGCGGATGTTCAGGGCGAGGGTGGCGGCGCCCACCGCCTGCGCCCGCTCCACCACGTCGCTGCCCCAGCGGCTGGCGACGAGGACCGTGCGAACCCCGGGTACGAGTGCCGCGATCTCCGCGATGGCCTCGTCATGGAAGGACGACACCTCCACCCGGTCGGCGAGCTCGCGCTTGAGCATCACCTCGGCGAGCGTCCGTGCCGCGGCGACATCCTTGATCTCGGCCTGGAGGGGCGCCCGCACCGCGTCCAGGACTTCCTCGAAGACCGGGACGCGCTCACCCCGCCCCGCGTCGAGCTCCCGCAGTTCGGCCAGTGTCTTCTCGGCGACCGGCCCGGTGCCGTCGGTCGTGCGGTCCACGTCCGCGTCGTGCATGACGACGAGCGCGCCGTCCTTGCTCAGTTGAAGATCGAGCTCGATGACGTCCATTCCGGTCTGCTGGGCGCGGACGAAGGAGCGCAGGGTGTTCTCCGGTTCGACACCCATGACCCCGCGATGACCGATGGTGAGGAAACTCAAGATCTTCTCGCTTCCGTCGATGGTTCGGGCTCGGACTCGGGCTCGGGTCGCTTGCGGCACGGCCTGGGCGCAGCCTAATCCTCCGCGTGCGTTGCGTAACCGGTCGTGCACTCGTGCGTGGGCGCGTCCCCACAGGCTTGACGGATCGGGACCCCTGCCGGTGGGCATCGCCGGCAGTGCCCGCGCATGGAATCCGGCCAGCGGGGAACGTCTACCCGAGTCGCCGTGGGTTGCCGATGGCCACCGCGCCGCCCCCGACCCGCCGCCGCCCTCACTCACCGCAATCCTCGCGTCGCCGTGTGTGTGAGACAGTAAAATCTGCGGCGATCTCGGGGGTGTGGCAGGACAATTTCCCAAGGTCACACTTGTAGTCGGGAGACACGCATGGATACGCTGTCTTGACGCGAGTTTCTCCCGTGGAGGAAGTGAAATGACGGAAATCCTTGTGCAGGACGCCAAAGGTAGCGAAATAGCCACCGCACAACGGGTTATCGAGCACCCCGCCTGGCGGACGCTCAAGGATGCGGTCGAGGAGATCCGGCCCTGGCAGTCCAAGGACGGCTCGATCGACTTCGACGCCGACGGCGCCCCGGCCCGCGCCACCGCCGAGCAGGCGGTCGAGCGGATCATCGGCGCGGTCGAGGAGCTGTCCCCGCTGCTGCCGCACGACGCCGCTTACCACGCCGCGCTCGCCGGTGACCTGAAGAAGTGGGCCGGCAGCGGCTTCGACCTGCCCGACTTCCTGGACTCGCTGCTCGCCTTCCAGCCCGCCGCGGACCGCCGGGACGGCCTTCAGCACCTGGTCGTCTTCCCCATGTACACACAGAACGGCAACCCGGACCGCAACCTGGAAGCGGTCGTGCTGCGCATGGTCTGGCCGGATTGGCTCGCAGACCTCGAGGCCACCCGCTTCGACAACCCGTTGTTCTGCGGCATCACCTTCGAGGACTTCACCCCCGGGTACGACACCAACTCGGCCGTTCTCTTCCCCGAGACCATCGCCGTGCGCGAGGCCCCCGAGCGCTTCAGCTGGGGCGGCATCTTCTGCGACCGCGAGGCAGCCCGCTTCCGCCGGGTCACCGAGGCCGCTGTCGACATCCTGGGCGTCGACCTGCCCGAGGACATCGCCGCCATGGTCCACGACCAGGAGCGGTGCGAGAAGGCCTTCGTCCTGTGGGACATCATCCACGACCGCACCCACAGCCACGGTGACCTGCCCTTCGACCCGTTCATGATCAAGCAGCGCCAGCCGTTCTGGATGTACGGGCTCGAGGAGCTGCGCTGCGACCTCACCGCCTTCAAGGAGGCTGTGAAGCTCGACGCCGAGGGCAATGAGCACGGCCGCGACGTGGTGTACGCGGTGCTCTTCGACCGTATGTTCCGCTTCCCGGTCACGGGTGACCGGGTACGCAACTACGACGGCCTCGGCGGACAGCTGCTGTTCGCATATCTCCACAAGCACGACGTCATCCGCTGGACCGACAACAAGCTGCGCATCGACTGGGAGCGGGCCCCCGAGGTCACCAACCAGCTCTGCGGTGAGATCGAGCAGCTGTACCGGGACGGCATCGACCGCCCGAAGCTGGTGCACTGGTTCAAGGCCTACGAGCTGGTCTCCACCTACCTCGCCCCGCACCCCGGCTCCCGCTGGGCCAAGGGCCCCGACGCGCTGGACCTGACGCAGCCGCCGCGCAAGCTGGTGGACGACGTGCTTCCGGACGAGTTTCCGCTCAGCATGTTCTTTGAGGCGCTCTCCAAGAAGCTGAAGAACGTGATCGCCTCCACCAAGGGGATCACGGCGGAGAACGCCGAGCGAGTCGCTGCGTGAACTCTCGTACCGAGGAGACCGACACCATGAAATCGAACGGCAACGGGGCACTTGAAGGTGCCGTGATCGCCGTGGCGGGAGCGGCCGGGCCCGCCGGCCGCGCGGCCCTGCTGCGGCTCGCCGAGGCCGGGGCTGTCGTCGTGGGCGCCGACGCCGACACCGAGCGGCTCGCCGAGGCCGTGGACGCCGCCCGATACGCACACGGCGGTGCGACCGTCACCGGGGACACGGTCGATCTGCTCGACCTGAACGCCACCCGCGAGTGGGCGAACCAGACCGAGAAGGAGTTCGGCCGGATCGACGGCCTGGTCCACCTCGTCGGCGGCTGGCGCGGCAGCGCCACCTTCGCCGAGACGGAGCTCGCCGACTGGAACCTGCTGGAGAAGCTGCTGATCCGCACGGTCCAGCACACCTCCCTCGCGTTCCACGAGGCACTGCGGCGCAGCGACCGCGGCCGGTTCGTCCTGGTCAGCCAGTCGGGCGCGGCCAAGCCCACCGAGGGCAACGCCGCCTACGCCGCCTCGAAGGCAGCGGCCGAGGCCTGGACCCTGGCGCTCGCCGACGCCTTCCGCAAGGCCGGGGGCGAGGAGGGCCCGCAGGCCGCTGCTGCGATCCTGGTGATCAAGGCACTGGTGCACGACGCCATGCGAGCGGAGCGCCCCAATGCGAAGTTCGCGGGCTTCACGGACGTCAAGGAACTGGCCGATGCCATTGCCGGAGTCTGGGACCGGCCCGCCCAGGAAGTGAATGGACAGCGTCTGTGGCTGACTCCCAAGCCGTGAGTTCGTCAAAGCACCCGAGTACGGATGCCCGCCGGCATCACGACCCCGAGGTTCGCGGCTTCGCCAGCGACAACTACGCGGGTGCGCACCCCGAGGTGCTGGCCGCACTCGCCCTGGCCAACGGCGGCCACCAGGTCTCCTACGGCGAGGACGACTACACGGAGTACCTCCAGCGGATCATGCACAGCCACTTCGGCTCGTCCGCTGAGGCGTTCCCCGTGTTCAACGGCACCGGCGCCAACGTGGTCGCGCTCCAGGCGCTCACCGACCGCTGGGGCGCGGTGATCTGCGCCGAGTCCGCGCACATCAACGTGGACGAGGGCGGTGCGCCCGAGCGGATGGGCGGCCTCAAGCTGCTCACGGTTCCGACGCCGGACGGAAAGCTCACCCCCGAGCTGATCGACCGGCAGGCGTACGGCTGGGACGACGAGCATCGTGCGATGCCGCAGGTCGTGTCGATCACCCAGAACACGGAGCTCGGCACGGTCTACACCGTCGACGAGATCCGGGCGATCGTGGACCATGCGCACGGTCTCGGGATGAAGGTCCACCTCGACGGCGCGCGGATAGCCAACGCGGCGGCGGCGCTGGACGTGCCGATGCGTGCGTTCACCAACGCTGTCGGTGTGGATGTCCTGTCGTACGGCGGTACGAAGAACGGGATGCTCTTCGGCGAGGCCGTGGTGGTCCTCAACCCGGACGCCGTCAGCCATATGAAGCATCTGCGCAAGATGTCCATGCAGCTGGCCTCCAAGATGCGCTTCGTCTCGGTGCAGCTGGAGGCCCTGCTCGCCAAGGACCTGTGGCTGCGCAACGCCCGGCACGCCAACTCCATGGCTCAGCGGCTCGCCGAGGGTGTACGGGCTGTCGACGGCGTGGAGATCCTCTACCCGGTGCAGGCCAACGCGGTCTTCGCGAGGCTTCCGCATGAGGTGAGCAGACGGTTGCAGGAACGCTTCCGCTTCTACTTCTGGGACGAGGCGGCCGGCGATGTCCGCTGGATGTGCTCGTTCGACACCAGGGAGGACGATGTGGACGCCTTCCTCCTCGCGCTGAAGGAGGAGATGGCCCGCTGAGGGCTGTCCGTCCCAGGCATTCGTCATGCTGAGGGCCGTTCGGCAGCGCGCTGCCGAAC
>NZ_JBHXFA010000149.1:13836-17240 GCF_042724175.1 Streptomyces sp. NPDC127084 | reverse complement strand
GGGGGGGGTGGTGCGGGGGCCCCAAACACCTCAGCGTGGGGGGGACCGGGGGTAGTGCCCCGGGGGTGGGGGGCCATGGGGGGGGGGGCCCCGGCCCCCGCCAGCCCGGCGGCCGGTCAGGGGGCCGGTGTCCGGCCGTCAGACGTGCAGGGTGCGCGGCCTGATCAGGGCCTGGACAATCTTTCCGTCGTCCACGGTGGCGTAGGAGATCTCGGCTCCGAGCCGGCGGGCGGTCCACAGGCCACGCGGTCGCGCGCCCCCGGCGCGCGCCCCCCCCCCCGCCCGGGCCCGCGGGCCCCCCCCCCCAACGATCGTCGGTACCGCGACCGGCGTGGGAGTCGGCGTGATCACCGGAACGGCCGGAAATGATCGTCTGGGAGGGCGCCTGGATGGTTTCCGGTACCGGTTGCGGGGAAGTGGGGGAAGGTGGCACCAGTCGCGCGCGGTGCATCCGGCGAGGCTATTGCCGAGTAGCACCCCTTTTAGTCGTTTTGTCGCAAATGAGGTGTGACTCGGGCCACGCTTAATGGGCGTAACGCTCATCGAAACAGTGCGATGACCTAAGAGGTGACAGCCGAGGAGGGAATAGCAGACGCCGATCGTGGCGCTGTTCTCCATCTGAGGTCCACCCCGCGCCGCCGGCACATCCCCAACCGGCGGTCGTCGGCTCCGGCCCGATCATTGGGCGGGGCCGGAAGCCGTTTTCCATCGTTCCGAGAGGTTGTTCGTGTCGGCCAGCACATCCCGTACGCTCCCGCCGGAGATCGCCGAGTCCGAGTCTGTGATGGCGCTCATCGAGCGGGGAAAGGCTGATGGGCAGATCGCCGGCGATGACGTGCGTCGGGCCTTCGAGGCTGACCAGATTCCGCCAACCCAGTGGAAGAATGTTCTGCGCAGCCTCAACCAGATCCTCGAGGAAGAGGGTGTGACGCTGATGGTCAGTGCCGCGGAGTCGCCCAAGCGCACACGGAAGAGCGTCGCAGCCAAGAGCCCGGCGAAGCGCACCGCCACCAAGACGGTCGCGGCCAAGACGGCCACGGCGAAGACCGTCGCCACCACCGCGACTACGACGGTCGGCGCCGATGCCTCGGCCGACGAGATCGCGGCGCCCGCGAAGAAGGCGGCGGCGAAGAAGACCGCGGCCAAGAAGACCACGGCCGCGGCCAAGAAGACCGCTGCCAAGAAGACCACGGCCGCGGCCAAGAAGACCGCTGCCAAGAACGACCCCGACGAGCTGCTCGAGGCTGACGAGGCCCTCGACGACGTGCAGCCCGGCAAGGGCGGCGCCGATGAACCCGAGGGCACCGAGAGCGCCGGCTTCGTCCTTTCCGACGAGGACGAGGACGACGCCCCCGCGCAGCAGGTCGCCGCGGCCGGCGCCACCGCCGACCCGGTCAAGGACTACCTCAAGCAGATCGGTAAGGTCCCGCTGCTCAACGCCGAGCAGGAGGTCGAGCTCGCCAAGCGCATCGAGGCCGGTCTGTTCGCCGAGGACAAGCTGGCCAACTCCGACAAGCTCGCCCCCAAGCTCAAGCGCGAGCTGGAGATCATCGCCGAGGACGGGCGCCGGGCCAAGAACCACCTGCTGGAGGCCAACCTCCGGCTCGTCGTCTCGCTGGCCAAGCGCTACACCGGTCGCGGCATGCTCTTCCTGGACCTGATCCAGGAGGGCAACCTCGGTCTGATCCGCGCCGTCGAGAAGTTCGACTACACCAAGGGCTACAAGTTCTCCACGTATGCCACCTGGTGGATCCGTCAGGCGATCACCCGAGCCATGGCCGACCAGGCCCGCACCATCCGTATCCCGGTGCACATGGTCGAGGTCATCAACAAGCTCGCGCGTGTGCAGCGCCAGATGCTCCAGGACCTGGGTCGCGAACCCACCCCCGAGGAGCTGGCCAAGGAGCTCGACATGACCCCTGAGAAGGTCATCGAGGTCCAGAAGTACGGTCGTGAGCCGATCTCCCTCCACACCCCCCTGGGTGAGGACGGCGACAGCGAGTTCGGTGACCTGATCGAGGACTCCGAGGCGGTCGTGCCTGCTGACGCGGTCAGCTTCACGCTTCTCCAGGAGCAGCTGCACTCGGTGCTCGACACCCTGTCGGAGCGCGAGGCCGGCGTCGTCTCCATGCGTTTCGGCCTCACCGACGGTCAGCCGAAGACGCTGGACGAGATCGGCAAGGTCTACGGCGTCACACGGGAGCGTATCCGCCAGATCGAGTCCAAGACCATGTCGAAGCTGCGGCACCCCTCGCGTTCGCAGGTGCTGCGCGACTACCTCGACTAGTAACCAGGCACGCCGAAAGGGCCCGGCTTCCCCGCAACCAGGGGGCCGGGCCCTTTGGCATGGCGCAGAGGGTGCGGGGCCTGGCGGGGTGTCTGACTCTGGGTGGACGGAGACCACCGGAGAGTCAGGAGACGGTATGCGCCGCCACTTCGCCCGAGCACTGACAGCACCCCTGGCCCTCGCGGCGGCAGCGGTCCTGGTGCCGCTCGGCTACCCCGCCACGGCGACCGCCGACAGTGTGGTCATCGGCGGCCAACCGGCGCGGTCGGTTGACAGCCCCTGGGTCGTCGCCCTGTCCAGCCGTAGCCTGTTCGGCGGTACGCGGGCCGGTCAGTTCTGTGGCGGCGCCCTGGTCGCGCCCACGAAGGTGCTCACGGCGGCCCACTGCCTCAGCCGGGATGTACTGGGTGCTCCCGTGGAGCAGGTACGTGACCTTCGGGTCATCACGGGGAGGGAGAACCTGCTCGGGACGGGTGGGCAGGAGGTCTCCGTCCGGCAGGTGCGGATCGCGCCGGGCTACGACCCGAAGACCAACACCTACGACATGGCCGTGGTGACGCTGTCCAAGGCCCTGCCGGCGGCACATGTGATCACTCCGGCCGAGGCGGGCGACGCCGCGTACACGACGGGTGCCGCCGCGGCGGTCTACGGTTGGGGTGACACCACCGGAGCGGGCAGCTACGCGATCGAGCTGAGGTCGGCACCGGTCCGTGTCCTGGCCGACGACGCGTGCGCGAAGGCGTACCCCGGCGTCCCGGTCGGACGCTATGAGGCCGGGACGATGATGTGCGCGGGGGATGCGAAGGGCGGCCACGATGCGTGCCAGGGCGACAGCGGAGGGCCTCTCGTGGCGAACGGCCGGCTCATCGGCCTGGTGTCATGGGGGAGCGGCTGCGGAAGGGCGGACAGTCCCGGTGTGTACACCCGGGTCTCCGCGGTGCTGCCGTCAGTGGCCGACCGCTTGTGAGGGCCCGCGTGACCGTCGGGGGGGCGCAGGGGCGGGCAGGGGCGCCCCATGACGTGGGTGGGCGCCCCCGGAGAGGGGGGGGCCACCCACCACCCCGGCGGGGACCGCCCCCGGGGGGTGGGTGGGGGTGAGGTTTATAAAAAAAAAAGA
>NZ_JBHXFA010000149.1:0-13826 GCF_042724175.1 Streptomyces sp. NPDC127084 | reverse complement strand
CGGGGCGCCGGCGTGGCGGCGCGCGGGGGGGGGGGGGGGGGGGGGGGGGGGGGGGCGGGCCCCCCCCGGCGGGGGGGCGCCGCCCGCGCCGGGCGGGCCCCCCCCCCCTCGACCGGTCCTGGACCGGCCCTTGGCTCGTCGTAGGACGTGAGGTCAGCGCTCGTCTTCGGCGCTGGCCGGTACGGCCGTCAGCCGGTCGGTCTCGTCCTGTATCTCAACGGCGATCTTCTTGAGTTCCGGCTCGAACTTGCGCCCGTGGTGAGCACAGAAGAGCAGCTCACCACCGCTGGTCAGGACGACGCGCAGGTACGCCTGAGCGCCACAGCGGTCGCAACGGTCAGCGGCCGTCAGTGGGCTCGCGGGGGTCAGAACAGTAGTCACGTCGCCTCTTCTCTAGCTCGACGAGCTGTCGTACCAGGGTCAACATCCAACCAGGCTGAAAACGTTCCCGCTCGGGCCTTTTCCTGGAAACTTCTTCTTCGTGGTGCCTCAAGGTGGCTGGCTGCCGACTGGCTGGCGGCGAATGTGCCGTATTGCTTCGCTTTACGGTTTCGCTTGCTTGCTTGTCTGTCTCTTGCCGTCCTCCCGGCTGGCTTGCCGGTTTGTTGTTGAGGACGTGCCCGGAGCCTAAATGGTTCATGCGCCGAAGGGAACGTGATGTGCGCGTCACCCGATCGAGGGATCGAACATGCATACGACTCTGGACTAGCATGAGCCATCACGAGGGTGGCGTTACATCGGCTCTACCAGGCCTCGGTACCCTCATGAACGGTGAACGACGCCCGGCCTTTACCCCACACGGGCCAGATCCAAATTCAGCGAGGAGCGAACCGCGTGACCGCCGAAATGTCAGTGCCGTCCAGTGCGCTGCTGACCGCAGACCGTGACGGTTCCAACTACACCGCGCGGCACCTGCTCGTCCTCGAGGGGCTTGAGGCGGTACGTAAACGCCCAGGCATGTACATCGGGTCGACCGACAGCCGTGGCCTCATGCACTGCCTCTGGGAGATCATCGACAACTCGGTGGACGAGGCCCTGGGCGGGTACTGCGACCACATCGAGGTGATCCTTCACGACGACGGCTCGGTCGAGGTCCGGGACAACGGCCGGGGCATCCCCGTCGACGTCGAGCCGAAGACCGGCCTCTCGGGTGTCGAGGTCGTCATGACCAAGCTGCACGCCGGCGGCAAGTTCGGCGGCGGCTCGTACGCGGCCTCCGGCGGCTTGCACGGCGTGGGTGCCTCCGTGGTGAACGCGCTGTCCTCCCGCCTCGACGTCGAGGTCGACCGGAGCGGTGCCACGCACGCGATCAGCTTCCGTCGCGGTGTCCCGGGCATGTTCACCGAGTCGGGGCCCGACAGCCCCTTCGACCCGGCGAACGGGCTGCTCAAGGGCAAGCGCGTGCCCAAGACCCGCACCGGCACCCGCGTCCGCTACTGGGCCGACCGGCAGATCTTCCTCAAGGACGCCAAGCTCTCGCTGGAGACGCTGCACCAGCGTGCCCGCCAGACCGCCTTCCTCGTACCGGGTCTCACCATCGTCGTCCGCGATGAGCGCGACCTGGAGGGTGAGGGCAAGTCGCAGGAGATCTTCCGCTTCGACGGCGGTATCAGCGAGTTCTGCGAGTACCTCGCCCAGGACAAGGCCGTCTGCGACGTCCTGCGCCTTACCGGCAGCGGCAGCTTCAAGGAGACCGTCCCGGTCCTCGACGACCGCGGCCATATGACGCCGACCGAGGTCACCCGAGAGCTCGGGGTGGACATCGCCCTGCGCTGGGGCACCGGCTACGACACCACACTGAAGTCCTTCGTCAACATCATCGCCACCCCCAAGGGCGGCACCCATGTCACAGGCTTCGAGCGGTCCGTCACCAAGACGGTCAACGAGGTGCTGCGTTCCGCCAAGCTCCTGAGGGTCGCGGAGGACGACATCGTCAAGGACGACGCCCTCGAAGGCCTCACCGCGGTCGTCACCGTACGCCTCGCCGAGCCGCAGTTCGAAGGCCAGACCAAAGAAGTGCTGGGCACCTCCGCGGCCAACCGGATCGTGGCCAATGTCGTGGCCAAGGAGCTCAAGGCTTTCCTGACCTCGACCAAGCGCGATGCCAAGGCCCAGGCCAGGGCGGTCCTGGAGAAGGCCGTCGCCGCCGCCCGTACGCGTATCGCGGCCCGCCAGCACAAGGAGGCCCAGCGGCGGAAGACGGCTCTGGAGTCGTCCTCGCTGCCGGCCAAGCTCGCCGACTGCCGCAGCGACGACGTCGACCGCAGCGAGCTCTTCATCGTCGAGGGGGACTCCGCGCTCGGTACGGCCAAGCTCGCCCGCAACTCCGAGTTCCAGGCGCTGCTCCCGATCCGGGGCAAGATCCTCAACGTCCAGAAGTCGTCCGTCTCCGACATGCTCAAGAACGCCGAGTGCGGAGCGATCATCCAAGTCATAGGAGCGGGCTCCGGCCGCACTTTCGACATCGACGCCGCCCGCTACGGCAAGATCGTGCTCCTGGTCGACGCCGATGTCGACGGAGCCCATATCCGCTGCCTGCTGCTCACCCTCTTCCAGCGCTACATGCGGCCCATGGTCGAGGCGGGCCGAGTCTTCGCCGCCGTACCGCCGCTGCACCGGATCGAGCTCGTCCAGCCCAAGAAGGGCCAGGACAAGTACGTGTACACGTACTCGGACAACGAACTGCGCTCCACGCTGCTCGAGTTCCAGCGCAAGGGCATCCGGTTCAAGGACTCGATCCAGCGCTACAAGGGCCTCGGGGAGATGGACGCCGACCAGCTGGCCGAGACCACGATGGACCCGCGCCACCGTACGCTGCGCCGGATCAACATCGGCGATCTGGAGTCCTCCGAGCAGGTGTTCGACCTGCTGATGGGCAATGACGTCGCCCCGCGTAAGGAGTTCATCACCAGCAGCGCGGCGACGCTCGACCGCTCCCGAATCGACGCCTGACACCTGACTCGAAAGCCCCACCCGGGGCGGCGGTCCGAAACACGCCGCCCCGGTCATCAACCCGGCGGAATCACGGCATCCGTCACCTAATGGGGTGAAGAGAAAGAGAGAAGAGTCAGGGATCTCCCCGTTCTGTCCATTCTGGTGGGGGCCAGCGACCGCGACGGTTCGCTGACAGGGAGAGAGCTGAGCGTGGAGAAGCAGGAATGCCGGGACGGTGGTGCCGTGCGCATCGACGACCCGTGGTACGACGCGTTGGCGTTCGGCTGGGGCGAGTCCGACGGTGCGGGCATGCCCGCACCGAGCGCGCTCCCGGGGAGCGGGTACCAGGAGCACCGGAGCGCACCGACCGACATCTACCGGGAAGTGCAGCGGAGCGCGGCCTTCCAGGAGGTACGCAGCCGCTACAGGCGGTTCGTCATCCCGGCGACGCTCGCCTTCTTCACCTGGTACGTGGCGTATGTCATCACCGCCACCACCGCTCCCGCGCTCATGGCGAAGCCGGTCGTCGGCGCGATCAACGTGGCGATGGTGGCCGGGTTGGGCCAGTTCCTCACCACCTTCCTGCTCACCTGGGCCTACGCCCGCCATGCCCGGTTGCGCAGGGACCGTGCGGCGCTCGATCTGCGCTGGACAGTCTTCGACCAGACCCGCGAGGCCGAACTCCCGAGGGGCACCGAGTCCTCGATCGAGGACCGGGCGGACCACGGACCCCCTGACCGGGCGGCAGCCGTCCAGGACGGCGCGGAGCCTTCACGGAGGGCCGGGCGTTGAGCGGCGACCACCAGACACTGGCGCTGCTGCTTTTCAGCGCCTTCATCGCCCTCACCCTGGGTATCACCACCTGGGTGGGACGCCACCGGCATGGTTCGCCGGAGGAGTTCTACGTCGGCGGACGGCTGTTCTCGCCCATGGAGAACGGCTTCGCCATAGCCGGCGACTATATGTCCGCGGCTTCGTTTCTCGGCATCTCCGGCCTCATCGCCCTCTACGGCTACGACGGGATGCTCTACTCCGTCGGCTTCCTGGTGGCCTGGCTGGTGGTGCTGCTCCTGGTCGCCGAACTCGTCCGCAACTGCGGCCGGTTCACCCTGGCTGATGTCGTCGCCGCTCGCATGAGGGAACGACCGGTACGGATAGCGGCCGGTACGTCATCCGTGACCGTCTCCGTGCTCTATCTGGTGGCGCAGATGGTGGGAGCCGGCAGTCTGGTCGCCCTTCTGCTGGGCGGCACAAGCGAGTCGGCGCGTTCCTGGACCGTGATCGGGGTCGGTGCCCTGATGGTGATCTACGTGTCCTTCGGCGGGATGCGGGCCACCACCTGGATCCAGATCGTGAAGGCCGTGCTCCTGATGACCGGTGCCACAGTCCTCACGGTGCTCGTACTGGCACGCTTCCACGGCGACTTCAACGCCCTGCTCGACTCAGCCGCACGGCAGAGCGTCCACGGAAGGGACTTCCTCGCTCCTGGACTGCGCTACGGCGGGGACTGGACCGCACGCCTGGACTTCATCAGCCTCGGGCTCGCCCTGGTGCTGGGTACCGCCGGACTGCCGCACATCCTGTCGCGCTTCTACACGGTGCCGACGGCGCGTGCCGCGCGCCGCTCCGTCGTGTGGTCCATCGGACTCATCGGCAGCTTCTATCTGATGACGATAGTGCTGGGATTCGGGGCCGCCGCGATCCTCGGCACGGACGAGGTGCGTGCCTCGAACGCCGCGGGCAACACGGCCGTTCCGCTTCTCGCCCAGGAGCTCGGCGGCGGTCCGGGTTCCACCGGAGGCACCGTGCTGTTCGCCGTGGTCGCCGCGGTGGCGTTCGCGACCATTCTGGCCGTCGTCGCCGGAATCACCCTTGCCTCCTCCGCCTCGGTCGCCCACGATCTGTATGCCTCGCTGCGGCGGAGCGGCGCCAAACAGCGCAGCGAGGTGGCGGTGGCCCGGATCGCCGCGGCGGGCATCGGAGCCACCGCGATCGCGCTCGGGCTCATCGCGCGTGATCTGAACGTGGCGTTCCTGGTGGGACTGGCCTTCGCCGTCGCCGCATCGGCCAATCTCCCGGTACTGCTGTACTCACTGTTCTGGCGGAACTTCACGACACGCGGCGCGGTCTGGTCCGTCTACGGGGGTCTGATCCCGGCGGTGCTGCTCGTGGTGCTCTCCCCGGTGGTGTCCGGAAGCCCGGAGGCGCTGTTCCCCGGTGTCGACTTCCAGGTCTTCCCGCTGCAGAACCCCGGGGCGGTCTCGATCCCCCTGGGCTTTCTCGCGGGCTGGATCGGCACGGTCACCTCGTCCGAGCCACCGGACGAGAGCAAGCACGCGGAGACGGAGGTGCGCGCCCTGACCGGGGCGGGTGCGGTCTGAGTGCGGCGTACGGCTCGACGCGGACCGCTCCCGTAACCGCGGACCACTTCGCGTCCTCCCCGTATCCTGGGTGGCTCGATAGGTGCCGATGTCCCAAGGGAGCCGTGTTGAGCCAGCCTCAGATCCCCGTCGTCGTCCTCGCGGGATTTCTGGGATCCGGCAAGACCACGCTGCTCAATCATCTGCTGAGGGCGAGCGGGGGCACCAGGATCGGCGCGATCGTCAATGACTTCGGTTCGATCGAGATCGATGCCATGACGGTGGCCGGTCAACTTGGTGACTCCACGGTGTCGCTGGGCAACGGCTGTCTGTGCTGCGCGGTCGACGCGAGCGAGCTCGACGTGTTCCTGGACAAGCTCACCGGGCCGGCAACACGGATCGATGTCATCGTGATCGAGGCGAGCGGTCTCGCCGAGCCGCAGGAACTCGTCCGTATGATCCTGGCCAGCGAGAACGCGCGGGTGGTGTACGGCGGTCTGGTCGAGGTCGTCGATGCCGCCGAGTTCGACGCGACACGGGTGAAGCACCCCGAAATCGAGCGGCACCTCGCGATCGCCGATCTGGTCGTGCTCAACAAGGCGGACCGGATCGCCGAGGAGCCGGGCGAGCGGCTTCGGGAGCGGATCACCGCGCTAGCGGAGAGAGCGGCCGTGATCCCGGCGGTCTACGGGCGTATCGACCCCGCGCTGCTGTTCGAGTGCCGCCCGCGCGAAGAGCGCGTGGGACAGCTGTCGTTCGAAGACCTCCGCGAGGACGCCGCCGGACACGATTGCGGCGACCATGACGACCACCAACGGCACCACGGCTCCGGCGTCGCCCATCCGCATGCCGCCTATGAGACCGTCTCCTTCACCGCTGCCGAGCCACTCCACCCGCGCAGGCTGCTGGACTTCCTCGACTCACGTCCCGAAGGGCTCTACCGGATCAAGGGCTACGTGGACTTCGGCGCAGCCGATCCCGCGCACCGCTACACCGTCCACTCCGTGGGCAGGTTCCTGCGCTTCTACCCGGAGCCCTGGCAGCGGACCGAATCCGCCGAGCCTGGCACCCAGTTGGTCCTCATCGGCTCCGGCATCGACACCGGATCTCTGATCGAGGAGCTCGCCGCCGCCTGTGTGCGCGGTTCCGAGGACGCCCCGGACCAGCATGCCCTGTGGGGCGTGCTGCGTTATGTCCCCAGCCCCGCCGACGACTCCGGAGCCGAAGAAGGCGAGCCGGACGACTACCTCTCGTAGCCCGTCGCGCGCGGTTCCGAACCCTTCGCCGCATCGTGGCAGCAGCGGGCAAGAGGGTGGGCGGCCCGGAGCCCGTCGGCCCCGGTAGCCCGGACACCGTGCGAGGCAGCAGCCTGCGCGGGACCTCGACGCCACTTTCGGGCGCGCCCGTACCCCGCAGGGCACGCCGCACCTGGTTCCCGCCCCCTGGCACGCTCACTCGGTGCGTCAGCGGCGCGCCATACAAGGGTCGCCCAGTACGAGGGTGACCTTCCCCTGCCCGCGGGGGAGGCCTCACCCCCGGCCTCTGCGGGCCTGGGGGAGACCCCATGCCGTAGATGGCACCTCCTGGGGTCCCCCGCGTCAGCAGGGGGGAGAAGCTCCGGGGGAGCGTCGTGGGCCCGAGAAGGTCGTCGGACAGGACCTCAAGTCACGGGCCCCGCCAACGCCGCCACCGGCTTCGCCAGGGCGATGCCGGAGCCATCGCGACGCGGATCGCTGTCCGGCAGGTCCGCAGGGGTGCCGTTCTTCTGCGCCGCACGGGCGGGAGCCGCGCCGGCCCAGGCCAGCAGCAGAAAGTCCTCACCCTTGAGGAAGCGCTGGCATCGCACACCACCGGTCGCCCGGCCCTTGCGCGGATACTGGTCGAACGGCGTCAGCTTCGCCGTCGTGACCGAGTCGTCCAGCGCGCCCGTGGAACCCGCGGCGGTGAAGACCACCGCGTCGGACGCCGGGTCCACCGCGGTGAACGAGATCACCTCGGCGCCCTCCGCGAGCTTGATGCCAGCCATACCCCCCGCCGCCCGACCTTGCGGCCTGACCTGCGACGCCTGGAAGCGCAGCAGCTGGGCGTCGGAGGTGATGAACACCAGGTCCTCATCGCCGGTACGCAGCTCGGTGCCGCCCACGATCCGGTCGCCCTCCCTCAGGGCGATGACCTCCAGCTCGCCCTTGTTGGCCGGGTAGTCCGGCACGACCCGCTTGACCACGCCCTGCAGCGTGCCGAGTGCAAGCCCGGGGGACGCCTCGTCCAACGTGGTCAGGCAGACCACCGACTCGTCCGGTTCCAGCGACAGGAACTCCGAGAGCTGCGCACCCCCGGAAAGCGTCGGAGCGGAGGCAGAGTCGGGCAGCTGTGGAAGGTCGATCACCGAGAGCCTCAGCAGACGCCCTGCCGAGGTGACGGCACCCACCTCGCCGCGTGCTGTGGCGGGGACCGCGGAGACGATCAGATCGTGCCGGGCGCGCTTGCCGTCGCCCGGCGGCCACGGCTCGGCCGTGACCGTGCGGGCCAGCAGCCCGGTGGACGAGAGCAGCACCCGGCAGGGGTCGTCCGCCACCTGCAGGGAGGCAGCGGCAGGAGCGGGGGCACCCGCGGACTCCAGCAGCACGGTGCGCCGCTCGGTGCCGAACTTCTTCGCCACCGCCGCCAGTTCCGATGAGACCAGCTTGCGCAGCTCCGCGTCCGACTCCAGGATCCGGGTCAGCTCCTCGATCTCCGCGGTCAGCCGATCGCGTTCGCTCTCCAGCTCCAGCCGGTCGAACTTGGTGAGCCGGCGCAGCGGCGTGTCGAGGATGTACTGGGTCTGCACCTCGCTGAGCGAGAAGTGCGCGACGAGGCGCTCCTTCGCCTGCGCGGAGTTCTCGCTGGAGCGGATCAGCCGGATGACCTCGTCGATGTCGAGAAGCGCGACAAGCAGGCCCTCGACCAGGTGCAGCCGATCCCTCTTCTTGCCGCGGCGGAACTCGCTGCGCCGCCGCACCACGTCGAAGCGGTGGTCGAGATAGACCTCCAGCAGCTCCTTGAGCCCCAGCGTCAGCGGCTGGCCGTCGACCAGCGCCACATTGTTGATGCCGAAGGACTCCTCCATCGGCGTCAGCTTGTAGAGCTGCTCCAGGACGGCCTCCGGGATGAAGCCGTTCTTGATCTCGATCACCAGTCGCAGCCCGTGCGCGCGGTCGGTGAGGTCCTTGACATCCGCGATGCCCTGGAGCTTCTTCGAACCGACCAGGTCCTTGATCTTCGCGATCACCTTCTCCGGGCCCACGGTGAAGGGGAGTTCGGTGACGACCAGGCCCTTGCGGCGGGCCGTCACGTTCTCGACCGCCACCGTGGCACGGATCTTGAAGGTGCCGCGGCCCGTCTCGTAGGCGTCTCTGATCCCGGACAGGCCCACGATCCGGCCACCGGTCGGCAGATCGGGCCCGGGGACGTGCCGCATGAGCGTTTCCAGGTCCGCGCCCGGATACCGGATCAGGTGGCGCGCGGCGGCGATGACCTCGCCCAGATTGTGCGGCGGCATGTTCGTCGCCATACCGACCGCGATCCCGGACGCGCCGTTGACCAGCAGATTCGGGAACGCGGCGGGGAGTGCGACCGGCTCCTGCTCCTGCCCGTCGTAGTTCGGTGAGAAATCGACCGTGTCCTCGTCGATCGACTCCGTCATCAGACTCGTCGCGTCGGCCATCCGGCATTCGGTGTACCGCATGGCGGCCGGGGGGTCGTCATTGCCGAGCGAGCCGAAGTTCCCATGGCCGTCGACCAGCGGCAGCCGCATGGAGAAGGGCTGGGCCATCCGCACCAGGGCGTCGTAGATCGACGCGTCACCGTGCGGATGGAGCTTGCCCATGACCTCGCCGACGACCCGGGCGCACTTCACGTACCCCCGGTCGGGACGCAGCCCCATCTCGTTCATCTGGTAGACGATCCGGCGGTGGACGGGCTTCATGCCGTCCCTGGCGTCGGGCAGGGCGCGGGAGTAGATCACCGAGTACGCGTACTCGAGGAAGGAGCCCTGCATTTCGTCGACGACGTCGATGTCGAGGATCCTCTCCTCGAAGTCGTCGGGCGGCGGCGTCTTCGTGCTGCGGCGGGCCATCGCTGCTGCGGCTCCTTCACCAACATGAACCATGAACGGGAACTGATGCGGACCATTGTGGACCGTACCTCCGACAACGCGGACCGCGACCCGGAGTCCGGCGTCTTCGAGGCGTTTGTGACCACATGCCGTGACCACTGCGGAACTGCCCGGAACTTCGCCAGGTGTCGGTGGGCTTGCATACAGTGGCAGTGCATAGGCAGGTACAGGTAGACGAGCAGGACTACCGAATCGCGATCGAAGGGACCACATGCCCATGGGTCACACGGCCACAGCGCAGGCCGGCTCCGGCGGCCTGACAGCGACCGAGCACCGCCTGGCCAACGGCCTGCGGGTGGTGCTCTCCGAGGACCACCTGACCCCGGTCGCCGCGGTCTGCCTCTGGTACGACGTCGGCTCCCGCCACGAAGTCAAGGGGCGTACGGGGCTGGCTCACCTATTCGAGCACCTGATGTTCCAGGGCTCCGCGCAGGTGTCGGGCAACGGCCACTTCGAGCTGGTGCAGGGTGCGGGCGGTTCGCTCAATGGCACCACGAGCTTCGAGCGGACCAACTACTTCGAGACCATGCCGACGCACCAGCTGGAGCTCGCGCTCTGGCTGGAAGCGGACCGCATGGGCTCGCTGCTCGCCGCGCTGGACGAAGAGTCCATGGAGAACCAGCGGGACGTCGTCAAGAACGAGCGCCGCCAGCGCTACGACAACGTCCCCTACGGTACGGCGTTCGAGAAGCTGACCGCCCTGGCCTACCCCGAGGGCCACCCCTACCACCACACCCCGATCGGCTCGATGACCGACCTGGACGCGGCGACCCTGGAGGACGCGCGGAACTTCTTCCGCACCTACTACGCGCCCAACAACGCCGTGCTGTCGGTCGTCGGCGACATCGACCCGGAGCAGACCCTCGCCTGGATCGAGAAGTACTTCGGATCCATCCCTTCCCACGACGGCAAGCAGCCGCCGCGTGACGGCTCGCTGCCCGAGACCATCGGCGAGCAGCTGCGTGAGGAGATCGTCGACGAGGTTCCCGCCCGTGCCCTGATGGCCGCCTACCGGCTGCCGCACGACGGCACCCGGGACTGCGACGCCGCCGACCTGGCGCTCACCGTGCTCGGCGGAGGCGAGTCGTCCCGGCTGCACAACCGCCTGGTCCGTCGCGACCGCACGGCGGTCGCCGCGGGCTTCGGCCTGCTGCGGCTGGCCGGGGCACCGTCGATGGGCTGGCTGGATGTGAAGACCTCGGGCGGTGTGGAGGTGCCGGACATCGAGGCCGCCGTGGACGAGGAGCTCGCCAGGTTCGCCGCCGACGGCCCGACGGCCGAGGAGATGGAGCGCGCCCAGGCACAGCTGGAGCGCGAGTGGCTGGACCGGCTCGGCACCGTCGCGGGCCGCGCCGACGAACTGTGCCGGTACGCGGTGCTGTTCGGTGACCCCCAGCTGGCGTTCAGCGCCGTCTCGCGGGTCCTGGACGTCACCGCGGAGGAAGTGCGGGCCGTCGCACAGGCAAGGCTGCGCCCGGACAACCGCGCGGTGCTCGTGTACGAGCCCGCAGCCGCGGCGGCCGCGGCAGAGGACAACGACGACGCTGACGACGCAGAGGGAGCCGGACAGTGACCGAGGCTGCCGTGACCATGGACTTCCACCCGCAGCCGCAGCCCGGGGAAGCCCGCCCGTGGGCCTTCCCCGCGCCCGAGCGCGGCGCGCTCGGCAACGGACTGACCGTGCTGCGCTGCCACCGCCCCGGCCAGCAGGTCGTGGCCGTCGAGATCTTCCTCGACGCTCCGCTGGACGTGGAGCCCGACGGCCTTGACGGCGTTGCCACGATCATGGCCAGAGCGCTCTCCGAGGGCACCGACAAGCACACGGCGGAGGAGTTCGCCGCCGAGTTGGAGCGCTGCGGCGCGACCCTCGACGCGCACGCCGACCACCCGGGTGTCCGCATCGGGCTCGAAGTCCCGGTCTCCCGGCTGGCGAAGGCCATGGGACTGCTGGCCGAGGCACTGCGGGCGCCGCTGTTCGCGGACAGCGAGGTGGAACGGCTCGTCCGCAACCGCCTTGACGAGATCCCGCACGAGACGGCCAACCCGGCCCGCCGCGGTGCCAAGGAGCTGTCCAAGCAGCTCTTCCCGGCGTCTTCGCGGATGTCGCGCCCGCGCCAGGGCAGCGAGGAGACGGTGGAGCGCATCGACTCCGCGGCCGTCAGGGCCTTCTACGAGGCCCATGTGCGCCCCTCCACCGCCACGGCCGTGATCGTCGGAGACCTCACGGACGTCGATCTGGACGCCGTGCTCGCCGACACCCTCGGCGCCTGGACCGGCAGCCCGGGAGCGCCCCGCGTCATGGCGCCGATCACCGCCGACGACACGGGACGTGTCGTGATCGTCGACCGTCCCGGCGCGGTCCAGACGCAGCTGCTCATCGGCCGCGTAGGACCGGACCGCCACGACAGCGTCTGGCCGGCGCAGGTCCTCGGCACCTACTGCCTCGGCGGCACCCTGACCTCGCGCCTGGACCGTGTCCTGCGCGAGGAGAAGGGCTACACCTACGGAGTGCGGGCCTTCGCCCAGGTGCTGCGCTCGGCCGCCCCCGCGGCCCCCGGCGGTGCCACCGGCGCGGCCACCCTCGCCATCAGCGGCTCCGTCGACACCCCGAACACCGGCCCGGCCCTTCAGGACCTGTTCACGGTGCTCCGTACGCTCGCGGCGGAGGGTCTGACCGATGCCGAGCGCGATGTCGCCGTGCAGAACCTGGTGGGTGTCGCCCCGCTGAAGTACGAGACCGCCGCCTCCGTCGCGGGCACCCTGGCCGACCAGGTCGAGCAGGGCCTCCCGGACGACTTCCAGGGACGGCTCTACGCCCGGTTGGCCTCCACTGGCACTGTCGAGGCGACCGCCGCGGTCGTCAGCGCCTTCCCGGTGGACCGGCTTGTCACGGTCCTCGTCGGTGACGCCGCGGAGATCGAGGAGCCGGTCAAGGCGCTGGGTATCGGTGAAGTGACCGTTGTCACGGGATGATTGGCGGTAATCGACGGCAACTGGCGGCAGTTGACGGCATGTGAGGCGCCGCTCGTGAAGCCCCCGAGGCTCCGGCGAGTGAGGCGCGGGCAGGGTCCCGTTGGTGATGGGTGTACCAACGGGACCCTTTCCTTTGCCTGTCTACCGTTTGTCCGTTTTATTGGTGACGCTGCCTGTCTGGGCTGTGGGATAGGCGACAAAATCCCGTGACCGTTTGGTGATTCACCGAAGATCGGCTTAGCGTCTTCTGCGCTGTCCGACCATTGCACGCGCCGCACCCGCGGCATCGGGCAGCGATCGCCGAGTCCCCGTCGGGCGCAAGCCTGGGGAGCCGGGGACCCGCAAGTCCCCTGGGGTGAATCGGAACGTCTTCGCGCACCCGCGCGGAGGGGGACCGTAGGAGACCTTCCTGCTCCGAACCCGTCAGCTAACCCGGTAGGCGAGAAGGAAGGAAAGGACAAGCCACTACATGGCGTTCACCCGTGCCACCGGGAAGCATCGTGGTCCGAGCCGGCTGTCGCGCAAGCGCGCGGGCATGGCCGGAGCCGCGGCACTGGCCACCACCGGGGTTGTCGGAACCCTCGCCTCACCCGCCCTCGCCGCCGAGCCGGAGAGCCTCTCCGTCGAGGACACCGGCCTGAACCAGGTGGTCATCGCCGGCGACACACTCGCCAAGCAGGTCGGCGCCCAGGCCGACGTCCAGCAGGAAGAGGCCGACTTCGCCGCCTCCCAGGCCAAGGCCGAAGCGGATGCGAAGCGCAACGCCGAGATCCGGGTCAAGGCCGCCCGGGACGCCGAGGAGCGCGCAGCCCGCGCCGCCGAGCGCAAGCGCCTGCTGTCGTACAACCTCCCCGTCGCCGGGTCGTATGTCAGCACGGACTACCACGCGGGCGGAGCCGTCTGGTCCTCGGGCAGCCACACCGGCATCGACTTCCACGCCTCCTCCGGGACCAAGGTCGTCGCGGTCGGCATGGGTACCGTCGTGGAGGCCGGCTGGGGTGGCGCCTACGGCAACAACGTCGTGATCAAGATGAACGACGGCACCTACACCCAGTACGGCCACCTCTCGTCCATCAGCGTCTCCGTCGGCCAGCGGGTCACCCCGGGCGAGCAGATCGGGCTGTCCGGCTCCACCGGCAACACCACCGGGCCGCACCTCCACTTCGAGGCCCGCAGCGGCTCCGAGTACGGCTCGGACATCGACCCGGTGGCCTATCTGCGCGGCCACGGCGTCAAGCTCTGACCGTCCGCGCGCTGTCCCACGGCGCGCGGAGTCCGAAGGGGGCCGGCCGGCCTAGGGAACCGGCCGGGGCCTGCGATTTTTTTAGGCCAAAAAAAAAAAAAATGCCCAGCGCGGCCGAGGGAAAAAACCCCCCCATGTGAATTAAGGTGAGATAGGGGGAGCC
>NZ_JBHXFA010000148.1:0-17382 GCF_042724175.1 Streptomyces sp. NPDC127084 | reverse complement strand
CTGCCGTTCCGGATCAGCGACGCCCCGCCCCACCGGGCGCGGCGTCGCCGGCTGCCGGACCGGTGGTCCGGTACCCCTCGACGCGCGGACCGGCGGGCCGCCCCCGGGGCACCCACTCGACCGGCACCCACCACAGCACATCCGCCGCGCTCTCACGCCGCCCGATGAGGCCCGCCTTCAGCCAGAGCCCGGCCCCGGCACCGGCCAGCAGCAGTCCGCCCGCAGCCGGTACGGCGAGAGCGCTCACGGTCGCCGCCACCCAGGCGAGCAGCAGCCACCAGCGGTAGGCCCGCCTCCGGCCGCGTACGGTCACGGCCCGGTCCTGGAGGAAGTCACCCCGGGCGGCGCGTACGGCTCCGGCTTCCAGTGCCCGGTAGCGGGAGCGGCGTACCACCGCGACACAGGCGGCGGTGATGAGGAAGAGCGCGGCTCCGGCGTAGAGACCGATCCAGCGCCCGGTCAGTCCCGGAAGGAACAGCCCGACGCCCGCAGCGGTGAACCCGAGCCACATCATCGGAGCGGCACCGGCCCTTACGAGCACCGCCACCCGCGCAAGCGTCCGACCGCCGCCACGTCCCACGTCCACGCCCTCCTCATGCCGTCCCGGCGGAACAGTAGCCGCTGTTCATGAGGACCGGCTGAGAACGGCGGCATGCTCAGTACAGCCAGGCAACGCCCAGTACGAGGATGATCCTCCGCCTTGCGATTGCGTCCCCTCGGCCCTTGCGGGCCGGGGGAGGCCCCATGCGCCAGACGCCGCGGGCCCCGCCCTCCGGGCGGACGGCGCTGTTTGTCAGAGACGGCCTAATCGGCGAACAGTCCGCGCTCGGCCGCCCGCGCGTCGAACTCCTCCAGCCGCGCCTGTGCTTCCGGCAGGTCGTCGCACATCGCCTCCAGCAGTACCCGCCCCAGCAGCATCGGCGCGCAGGCGGTGTCGAAGGCGAGGCCGGTGCCGACCGCCGCCGGAATCAGCAGATCGCTGTGGGCACCGACCGGCGCGAAGGCGGAGTCGGCGACCGTGACGACGGTCAGACCGCGGGAGCGGGCGTGGTCGAGTGCCTCGATGACCTCCCGGGGATGACGCGGCAGCGCGAAGCACAGCAGCGCGCTCGCGCCCGCCCGCCGGGCCGCGTCGATGCGGTCGGCGACCATCGAGCCACCCTCGTCGATGAGGCGTACGTCCGGGTGCACCTTGGCGGCGAAGTACGCGAAGCCACGCGCCTGCGACGAGGCGGCCCGCAGCCCCAGCACCGGCAGCGCCCGGGACGCGGCGAGCAGCCGCCCGGCCCGCTCGACGGGAGCCGGGTCGGCGAGCATCTCCGCGAGGTGCCGCAGGTTCTCGATCTCCGCGTGCACGGCCTGCTGGTACTCGTTGAACTCTGTTTCACGCACGCCCGGTTCGGCGACCGGCGCGACCTCACGCAGATGACGGCGCAACGCCGGGTAGCCGTCGAACCCGAGCGCGACGGCGAAGCGGGTGACTGACGGCTGGCTGACCCCGGCGAGCTCGGCCAGCTCGACGCTGGACAGGAATGCCACATCCCCCGAATGGCGCACCATGCAGTGGGCGATGCGGCGCTGCGTGGGCGTGAGCCGCTGTCCCTCGAAGAGCTGCTGCAACCGTGCGGCAGGGCTGGTGTCGCTCATGCCGTCCCCCTTCTCAGCCTCAGCCTGGTCGGCGTTCTCACTGCACCGATCGTCCATTCAGTCCGCTGGAACTCTGCATAAGCGTATACAGGCAGAGCGGGGGCGAGCGAGTGGTCTCCGCGCCCTGAGAGCCGAAGCGCAGAGTGGCGATCTTCAAAGCGGCGGCCCCGAGCAGAGGGCGGAACCGCTTACCGCTTCCGCCGCATGCGAGACCGCCTCGTCCGTCGCTGGCAGCCGAAGGGGCCGCACCGGCGACCACGCGTCCTGCGTCGAGCGGTACAGCTCCGAGGACGTCCCGTGCCTCGTCCGGCGTCGTGGTGTGCGGGTCGTCGAGCAGGCGGTCGATGTGCCGCTGGCCGGTGGGGGTCGCGGGCGTTGTGGCGGAGGGGCCGGCCGCGATTCCGCACCCCGGCCGTGCGGAGGGCTCCGATGGGGCTGGGGGCCGAGGAGCCGCAGCGCGCGTGGGCGAGGCGTTGATCCCGGCGCCTCGTCCGCGAACCGCGCTGCGGTCATGTCCCCTGTGGTCGTCAGTTCACCAGCGCTTGACGAGAACGGTCAGCAGCAAGGCACCCCGGTCGTGGTTGCTGTAGCGCAGCATCAGGCGGTCGACCAGGTTCGCGGGCTGGAAGTACAGCCTCTGCCAGGCACCCTCGCCCGGGATTCCGAGCGAGCCCAGGAACATGGCCGACCCCAGCGTGCCGACTACGAACCCCTCGGCCTTGGCGGCTTCCACCAAGTGCCGGGGCGAGAGGGGCTCCTCGACGGGTGACAAGCCCTCCTGCGCACCCGCATCCGGGGTTCCCTGAACCGTACGACCTTTGGTGGCCAGCCAGTTCATAAGCTTCTCAGCTGGCTCGAAGAGCTGCCCGGCATAGCTCGCATTTGGCTCCCGGATGATCAACCGGCCGCCGGGGCGCAGGACGCGCGCCGCTTCCCGCAGTGCGCGCCGCCATTCGGGAAGATGGTGAAGCACGCCTGAGCAGACGACCCCATCGATCACCCCGTCCTCGATGGGAAGATCGCGGATGTCGGCTCGCAGGGCGACGCCCCTCTCGGGCGGGAAGGACTTGCGCGCGTACTCCAGCATCCCGGCGGAACGGTCCACCGCAATGACCCGGCGGGTGGACGACGCTATGTGCTCGGCCACTCTGCCCGTGCCGCTGCCGAGGTCGAGTACGACACCTTCCGGCGTCCTCTCCCGGATCCAGTCGAGAAGCCACGCTTCCGAGATCTTGGTGCGGGGAATCTCGCAGTAGGACTGGTAGTGAGGTGCTTCCTCGTCGTGGAACTTCTCGTCGATGACGGACTCTTCGTCATCGGGGAGGCCCATGGCCTCGAAGAGCGGCACGGTTCCCGCGGTGGGGTCGGCTCGTCGGATGCGGTCCTCCACCGCGAGCGCGGTGAACCACGGGACATCGTTTTCGCTTTGCTGATTCATCAAGCACTCCCAGACAGTGCGTAATCTTTCACGTCGCGCTTCTTCGACCGGGCCACGAGCGAGATCACGACGCCCACCGCGGCAAGGGTCAGGCCGACGGACAGGATGCTGTTCGAGGCTCCGACCAACCCGACGGCGGCGCCGCCGACGAAGGTGCCCAGTGGCGAGGCGACGCTGGTCATCGACCCGTAGTAGGAACTGACTTCATTGAGTTGGGCTGGCGACAGCCCGCGCTGCATGATCGTGCTGACGATCGGGCCGTAGGGCGCGTAGGCGAGGCCTCCGAGGAACATGGCCACAAGGGCCACGGAGAAGTGCACGGGCATCGCGACGATGAACATGGTGACGCCCCAGCCTGCGGCGCTGAGAGCCGCGATCCGCACCTGGGCGAGGCCGGTGAAACGCCCGGCCACGACACCACCGACCACGGCGCCCACCCCGAACGCGCTCCAGAGGATTCCCAGCGCCGCCCCGGTCTCCGGGCCGAACGACCGTTCTTCCACGATCAGCGGAAGCCCCACGACGAACGGCCCGTACAGAACGTGGAAGACCGCCGTAAGGCCGAACAGCATCCCGATACTCGGGACTCGGAGCGATTGCAGGACGCCCATGGACTTCGCGGGCTCAGGCCCGGCGTCCTGGTGCGCGCCCTGTGGCGGCCGCGTTGCGGCGGACCGGGGTATCAGGAGCAGAGTGACGGCGAAGAAGAGGAAGCTCAGCGCGTCAAGGCCGAGTGCCAGCCCCGGACCGAACCACGTGCAGATGAATCCCGCCGTGACGGGGCCGATCAAGGAGGCGGACTGGATGGCCAGCCCGACGAGGGAGTTCGCCGAGAAGAGCTGTCCCTCCGGCGTGATCTCCCGCACGATGGCCCTGGCGCCGGTTCCGTTGAGAGGACGAGTGACCGAGGACAGGGCCAGCAGTACCACGCACCAGGTGAAACTCAGGGTGGACGTGACGGCCAGAATCGCGACGACACCCAGGAGTGTGCCGCGCCACAGGTTGTCGGCCAGCAGCATGGTGCGACCGCTCAGCCCTCCGATGCGGCGGGCCATGAGCACTCCGCTGATCAGGCTCGGAACCAGATAGGCACCTGTGGCGACGGCGATGCCCATGGGACGTTCGCCGACTTCGAGCATGCTGATCGCCAGCATGACGATCGTGATGTCCGTCATGGCGTCACCGACGCTCGATACGGACTCGCCGATGAAGTATCGCCGGAAGGGCTTGTTCCTCAGTTGAACCCGGTAGCCCTCGCTCGCCGTCATGCGGGAGACCCTTCGGCTCCCCCTCGGAGCCGGAAGCTGCTGAAGTCGAGGATGTTGCCCATTTCGTTCTTGAGCCGTACTCCCTCCCAGCGATCGGCGTAGGTCAGATAGCTGACCTTGCCTGGGACGGCCACGAAGAACGACTGCTCCCGACAGTGCTCAGAGATCCTCCGGTACCTCTCACCGGCCTGCTCCTCCGTCGCCTGCTGGGCGCGGGCCAGGGCCTCGGCGAGTACGGGGTCGGAGATACCGAGGACGCTCGGCAGGGGTGCGCGCTCGTCGAGCATGGTCGACGCGAAGGCGTACGGGTGCGGGTAGTCGGCCGACCACCCGAGCCAAGTCAGCGGGCTGAGGCCGCTGTAGAGCGAACTCATCAGCGCGACGAAGTCGAGCGCCTCGATCTCCACCACGATTCCGGGATGGACCTGGCGCAACCCGTCTGCCATGATCTCCGCCGCACGTACGCGCGAGATGTTGGCCGCATGTGTGTGCATCACCAGCCGGAGTCCCTTGCGGGCGGCCTCGCCTCCCCACGCCTTTTCGAACTCCGCCCGCGCGAGCTCGAGATCGTACGGGGCGAGTGCGGAGGCGCCACCGGGAAGGGCTGGCAGCGGGAAGGGTACGGGGTGGTGCAGGCCCTCGCCGTCGAGGACGTCTTCGATATACCGATCATGGTCGAAGGCGTGCCCGAGCATGCGCCTCAGGTGGATGTCGGAGAATGCGTCCGGTCGGATGCCTTCCGGTCCGAACTCGCCGGAACCGAGGGCGGGAGAGTCCTTCGCCACGCTCTGGTTGATGAAGCCCATCGGCGTGATGCTCCACTCGCCGGGCTGTTTGTCCAACACGATGCCGTCGAGATCGCCGAGGCGCTCTCGGGACTCCGGCTGGCAGACCGAGAAGTCGCTTTTCCCGGCCAGCAAGTCGTCCTCCCGTACGAATCGGTCGTCCTCCGAACGGAGTGTCACCTCGGCGGGAGTGCCCTCAAGGTCCGACCAGTGCGCACTGTGGCGGATGAAACGCATGAAGCGCTCGTCACGGTCCCACTCCGCCAACGCGTAGGGGCCCGTGCCGTTTGTCGTGGCGTCGATCGCGCTGGTTCCGGCGTTGACGAACCGAGGGAGAGACGTGATGTCTCCGTCCCAGCAACCTGCCGTCGCAGCCCAGTTCCGACTCATGACCAGAGACCACTCGACGAGGAACGCGGCCAGGGGGTTGAAGTTCCTGCGTAGCTTCAGCAGCAGTCCGTCGCTCGTGACCTGAATGCGGTCGGCCATGGCCGTGGCCACCTCGGCGTCGAGCTCCGTCAGCGGCTCGCCCAGCAGGGCGTCGCTCCACAGCGACGCGGGTCCGTTGGCAGTGATCGCCATGCGCCGCAGTGAGTAGACAACGTCGTGCGGGCTCATGGTCGATCCGTCATGGAAACGGACACCTTCGCGCAGGGGTACCGTGGCCCATACCTCGGTCCCCTTCTCCTCCAGTATCGGCAGCGCCTCGGCTAGGGCGGGCTTAATGACCCGGTCCGGCGACAGCCGGTACAGCCCGTCGTAGATGTTGACGAGGGGGTGCCTCGACGCCGTGTCGAACGCCTTGTGCGGATCCAGTGTGGCCGGTTCATCGAAGGCTCCGATGACCAGGCTGGGCGATGTCTTGTTCACTGGCTGAGGTCACTCCCCGTTCGGTTCGATGACGCAGCGGAAGCCGGTCTCCGGGCCGTGCTGCAGTACGTGCTTGGCCACCCGGGTCTCACTGCTCAGCTCGTCCACCGGAGTGGCCCAACTCCCGCCCTTGATGCAAGCGGTGAGCGTCCAGTTTCCTGTGGTGTCGGCGTATGAGGCGGCGCCGACGAAGGGAGTGATCTCGTTGCCGTCGAGGTAGCGGGTCCGCGTCCACTCCCAGACGTTTCCGAGGAGGTCCGTGACTCCGGCCCTTGAAGCACCCCGCAGGTGCGCGCCGACCTCGCTGGTCAGCTCGGTGAGCTCGCCGCTGACGTACGCCTGGGTGATGTCGCCTCGGCCGGGTTCCCAGAACCGGGCATGAGTCGGCGTGGGTGCCTCCTCGCCCCACGGGTGGCGGCGGGCGGAGAGCTCCGCCGCGCGTTCCCACTGAGCCGCGCTGGGGAGCTTCTTGCCCTTCCAGGTGGCGTACGCCCAGGCGTCGAACCATGAGACGTGAGTGACAGGGTGGTGCAGCAGAGCTTCGCGCCGGTCTTGCGGAACGTGACGCAGGACGTCGTGGTCGTGCTGCGCGTCCTGGCCAGGGTGGCTCCACAGTGGGCCGTGCTCGTGCACGGCTTCGACGAAGCGTGCGTAGTCGGCCCAGGTGACGGGCCGGGCGTCTATGTAGAAGGCTCGTGACCGGGGGGTGGAGTCGGCCGGGATCTCGATCATTCCCGTGGTGTCGAAGTCGACGTTCCGCACGTCGGGGCGCTGGCCTCCGCTACTCATGACGAGCCGGGTCCGCTCCGCGGCGGGATCGTCGTGCCGGCCGATCAGTGCGGAAAGGGCCGTCACCCCGGCGTTGTACCTCGTGTCCCCGGGCGCGGAGGTGGCCCCGTCGAAGGCTGCGGCGGACCGGCCGGCCGCGATGAAGACCTCGTCCATCGTGCTGAGGGCACCGCGCTCGCGTATTGCGCTGAGCGCTGCGACCGAGACGCGATCGTCGGCGTCGTTGACAGCCCAGGCCAGCAAGGCTGCGGCCTCCTCGTCCTCGGGCTGTTCCGCAGCCACCCGCAGGACGGCGAGCCGTGCCGCGGCATGAGGGTGCAGGGCACCGATGGCCCACAGATCATCCGCGGCGGCGCGCCCCTCGGCGACGGCGTGCGCCAGTGTGGCCACGGCCGCGAGGAGGTCCTTCACCGCGGGTGCCGTTGGCGTCGTGGATTGCAGGCGTGCCCATGCCTCGGATTCAACTTCGGCGAGCGGGGCAGAGGGGTTCACGAGATCTCCTCGGATGCGGCGCTGACGAAGAGCGAGTCTGCGGCAGATATGTGCTCATAGCGAGCAGAATCGGAATCCTTGCCCACCGCACCGCGACCGGCGCAGTAGTAGAAGTACAGCGTTGCCCGTCGGTCGTCCCGGCGCGGCATCGCTTCGGATCCGTGGTAGATCCACTCGTGGTGGCAGACGAGGTCGCCCGCTTTCACCTCGACGTAGAAAGGTTCGGGAGCCACCGGACCGACCGGGTTTCGATGTGACCCGGGAATCACGGCGAGACAACCGTTGAACCGATTCGAATCGTTGAGGTAGATGCCTGCGGTGAATGCCGGCGAAAGTTCGTGGCCGGGAGGGAAGTCGCCGTGCCATCTGATGCGTGAGTAGCCACTTCGCGATTCGCCGGTCTTCAACTGCCATACGACGCCGTTGAGTGAATCCTCCAGCAGCCGGTGCTGATCGCTTCCCAGACCGGTGCGGACCGCGTGCATCGCGCTGGATCCGGCGAGCTTGGCCGCCGTCGCCGACTGCTTGGTGAAATAGTTGAGACGGTGATAGTAGGCGATCTGGCCGTTTTCGTCACGCGCTACCGGGATTGCCTTGTCGATGCGCTCGGCAGGGATTTCCCCATCCCGGATCATCTCTTGATAGGTATTGGCCTCCACGGAGATTTGGGCGACGTCTTCAGCACTGAGGAACCCCTCGTAGATGACGAAGCCGTTCTCTTCGTAAAAGGCTTTTTGTTGTGCTGTCACTTCACCGGAGAAGCGGTAACGGCCAGGCATGATGACTCCGTATTTGCTTGCTGTCTTAGGTGGTCACGAGCAGTCGCAGACGCATCTGAATCCGATCTCGAAGTGACGATCGAGGGCCAGATCACGCCCGCGGAAGGCGACCGACAGCTGCTCCGGCAGAGAGGTCCAGGTGCCTCCCTTGATGACCGCGTAGGAGCGCTGGTCGTAGATCACGTCGAGAGCGTCCCGGCCACCGTCGAGTGGACTGAAGGGAGGCCCGTCCGACGATGTGGCGGTCCACTCCCATACGTTGCCCGACATGTCCCGGACGCCATACGGGCTCTCGCTGCCCGCGATCCCCCGGGGGACTGTGGTGATCGCCGGCGAGGTGTCCAGTACCTCCAGGAGATGCCGTCGCCATGCCTCGACGCCCGCCCAGCCGGGCTCGGCCCGGAACGACGAGGCGTGCGTGCGAGTGGGGTCGAAGGTGTCGCCCCACGGATAGGCGCGGCCGTCAGTGCCCTGCGCCGCCACCTGCCATTCCGTCTCGTTCGGCAGCCGTTTTCCATGCGCCCTCGCGTACGCGTAGGCGTCGAACCAGTCGACGCCGGTCACGGGATGACCGGGGCCGCTGCGCTTGTCCAGCAGGGTGTTCCTCAGGTGGATCTTGTTGGGCTGCTCGGCGGGATGGCAGTACGTGTGCTCGGTGGCCGCGACGTCGGCCGCAAAGGCGTCGTACTCGGCGTTGCTGACGGGCAACGTGTCGATCATGAAGTCCCCGCAGACGCGCTCCTCCTGAGGGTCATCCCAGTCGAACACCAGCGAGTCCCGGTCGAAGGCCCGGGGCGGTCCTCCTCGGACGGAACCGGCCGGCACGCGCACCATGCCGTCGTGGACGTGGTTGCCGGTGTGCTTCGAGTCCTGGGGGGCCGCCGCCGGATAGGCGTTCAGGTCATAGCCGTCCGGGTAGATCTCGTCTTCCAGCTCGGCGAGGGAGTCAGGATCGGAGGTGCCGGCTATAGCGGAAATGGCTCGGAGTGCGACTGCGTGGCCGATTCCCACCGGTTTTCCCGCCTCATGACTCAGGCGACGGCTCGCCCGGCCGACGATGAGGAGCAGCTCGGGCAGCGCCTCGGTGAGCCGAAGACGCCCGGCGAGATCCAGTGCATCGAAAGCGATGAAATCCTCGTAGTCATGTGTCAGCCAAGTCACCGCATCACGAACGTCCGAATGGTTCGGAGCACGTCGCACGAGAGCGTTCATGAGAGCCTGCCGGACCCACGGCAATTCATGCATGGCAGCCGCAGCCGCAATATTGCTGATGTCCTGCTGGGGCGCTTCACGTACAGTGCAGGACAGTTCGATCAGTCCGGCTCCGATGCGAGCACCGTCCCCTGCGGCACCGGCCTTCGATAGATCCGCCAGGATGGAAACCCATTCAGCCAATTCTTCCCTCCAAATGGAATCGGGCACACAGGCAGCGCCTGTGTGCCCGATGCGAATTCCGGCATTACCACTTGTTGCCAAGAGCCAGAACCGGACGGTTCTTGCGGGCCTCACGGGCCGCCTTCCACTGAGCGGAGTACTGCATCTGAATCACCTCCTCTGCATATTCAGAACACTTCGAAACCGTAGATAGCAAAGATCGAAAAGCGCAAGTGTGATCAGAGTCACGTTTTCTGAGTCAATCGCCGGCGACTCGATGACTCGTCCACTTAATCAGCATTTATGACCACCCCGGATTAGGCATGTAAAGGCAGGCATGAATGCGGAATAGAGAATACCGATTCTCGTTACAACTACTTCTGGCCAAGTATCGAGCCGAAATCAATACGTGCCTGCGCCGCCCCTCGGTGCGTCAGTGTCACGACGGACTTCGGCCGCCTCGCCTGCCGGTCACCTTCACAAAGCACCCGGCATCTCCCGTTGTACGAGGGCGTGCTCATCGGCGGATCCCGGTCCTGGCCGCTCGTGCAGGAGACCCCGCACGGTGTGCGGCACGGCGGTGCTGTCTCCGACTCGGGGCCTTCAGGCGGTTCCCGTACCCGACTCCACCAGTGCGACGGCCGCGAGTACGCCCCGCGCAGCCGTTCCGTCCTGCCAGGTCCACCCGGCGACAAGGCGTACGGAAGACCCCTGAGCTGCCTCCCCCGGCCGCAGTACACGGTTGACCTGAACGTCAGGCCCGTCAGGCTCGTCGTCAGGGCCGGTTCCGTCCACGGTGACGGTCGGATCGGGGGTGTCGCTCTCGCTCTGGTGCTGCGGCATCGCCTCGCCGCGCAGGAGCGCGCGCAACTGCGCCGTCACCACCGGGTCGTGGACGCCGTCGTAGATCCACCGGGTGCCGAGCACCCCGTGCTCGGACGTGCCGATCAACGCCTCGCCGGGGACGCCCTCCAGCGCCGCGTCGCGGTAGCCCATCGGCACCAGGTACGCGACCGGCTGCTGCGCGGCGGCGTCCACCACGATCATGAACTCAATCCCGACCGCGCCCTCCGGGTCGTCCAGACGGAACCCACCGGCCTTGACCAGTTCCGGCGTTTCAGCGTGGCCCACATACCAGCTCTGCTTCGGCAGCCAGCCGGTGAGCAGCTCCAGCTTGGTGGGCGTCATTGTGGTGCGATGGATGGCGGCCATACGAGCTCCCTCACGCCTAAGATCCGGGGCCCGTCCTGCAACGGGACGTGATCGAACCTATAGGACACGGCCGTGCTTCCCGAGCGGTATCAAGTGGCCTCGTAGGGCCCGATGAACGCCCGGCATCGGCAGCCCGGCACCGGTTCGCGAAAACGGTACGGCTGCGACACGTCGGCGCAGCACGCGCTTAACACGCGTCCGCCACAGTGGTGGGTGTCGGCGTCGAGGACCTCCGGAGCGGCTCCCGGACCCCTGGACGCCCGGCGCGTTCCCGGCCCTGACCCGGGAACACGCCCCTCGCGGGGACCGCCGTCGTCCCGCCCCCCGTTCCGGGGGTGCGGCGGTCCCCGCGCTCACGTTCTCCGGTGCTACTTGGCGCCTTCCCGGGCGAGGAACGACAGCAGGTCCTGCCTGCTGACCACCCCGGTCGGCTTGCCCTCGACCAGCACGATCGCCGCGTCCGCCGTACCGAGCACGGCCATCAGGTCGCTGACCGGCTCACCGGAGCCGACCTGCGGCAGCGGGGGGCTCATGTGCTTCTCCAGCGGGTCGTGCAGCGACGCCCGCTGGGTGAACAGCGCGTCCAGCAGCTCACGCTCCACGACGGAGCCGATCACCTCGGCGGCCATCACGTCCGGGTGCCCGGCACCCGGCTTGACGATCGGCATCTGGGAGACGCCGTACTCCCGCAGGACCTCGATGGCCTGACCGACCGTCTCCTCCGGGTGCATGTGCACGAGCGACGGCAGCCCGCCGTCCTTGCGCTCCAGCACGGCGCCGACCAGCGGCTCGTCGCCGGCCTGCTCCAGGAAGCCGTAGTCGTTCATCCACTCGTCGTTGAAGATCTTCGACAGGTAGCCGCGTCCGCTGTCCGGGAGCAGTACGACCACGACGTCGTCCGGGCCGAGGCCCTCGGCCACGCGCAGCGCCGCGACGACGGCCATGCCGCAGGAGCCGCCGACCAGCAGGCCCTCCTCCTTGGCGAGGCGGCGGGTCATCTGGAAGGCGTCCTTGTCGGACACGGCGACGATCTCGTCGGTGACGTTCGGGTCGTAGGCGGTGGGCCAGAAGTCCTCACCGACGCCCTCGATCAGGTACGGACGGCCGGAGCCGCCCGAGTACACGGAGCCCTCGGGGTCGGCGCCGACGATGCGGACCTTGCCCTCGCTGATCTCCTTCAGATAGCGGCCGGTGCCGGAAATGGTGCCTCCGGTGCCCACACCCGCGACGAAATGGGTGATTTTCCCCTCAGTCTGTTCCCACAGTTCGGGACCGGTCGTCTCGTAGTGCGAGCGCGGATTGTTCGGGTTGGAGTACTGGTCGGGCTTCCAGGCACCGGGGGTCTCCTGGACCAGCCGGTCGGACACGTTGTAGTACGAGTCCGGGTGCTCCGGGTCGACGGCCGTCGGGCAGACCACGACCTCGGCCCCGTAGGCGCGCAGCACGTTGATCTTGTCCGTGGACACCTTGTCAGGGCAGACGAAGATGCACTTGTAGCCCTTCTGCTGAGCCACGATGGCAAGCCCGACACCGGTGTTCCCGCTGGTGGGCTCGACGATCGTGCCGCCCGGCTTGAGCTCTCCGCTCTGCTCGGCGGCCTCGATCATGCGCAGGGCGATGCGGTCCTTCACCGAACCGCCGGGGTTGAAGTACTCAACCTTGGCGAGCACGGTCGCCTGAATGCCCGCTGTCACGCTGTTCAGCTTCACCAGCGGGGTATTGCCAACCAGACTGATCATCGAGTCGTGGAATTGCACCTGTATGTCTCCGGGATCTCCGTAGTGGTTACGCCAGCGTATGCCGTATCCGAGTGAGATTGGGCGCCGGTCGTTACGGGGCAGTTAGCTCTTGAGTGACACGACGTGGACACGAGCGAGATGCCGTAGACGGGCAAGGTACGAGGACGGCGGACGCACCGCGGACGGCGGCGGACGCCCGAGACGGACGCACGGCAGGGCGCACGGGAGACGACAGCACGTTCGGCGGTACGGCTACGTGGAGGTGGCGGGGACTGTGTCGATGGCTAGGGTGGCGCGGCGTATCGCGGCGGGCGCCGCGTACGGCGGCGGAGGAATCGGACTGCTGGGGGCCGCGGCTGTGGGTCTGCTGCTGGCCGAGGTGCAACTGGCGAAACGGTCGGTGAGCGGCGGCACGGCGCCGATGCCCCCGGCCCCGGACGGGATGTACGGCGCGGTGTACGCCCCCGAGGCACCGGCGCGGTTCGTGGTGCTCGGCGATTCCACGGCGGTCGGCCAGGGGGTACGCCGCTCCGGGCAGACGCCGGGGGCGCTGCTGGCCTCCGGGCTGGCCGCGGTGGCCGAACGGCCGGTGGAGTTGCGGGTCGTGGCGGAGTGCGGTGCCAGGTCGGACGATCTGGCACGGCAGGTGAGTCTGGCGCTCCAGGATCCGGCGCGGGTGCCGGATGTGTGCGTCATCATGATCGGCGCGAATGACGTGACCCACCGCGTCCCGCCGACGGAGTCGGTGCGCTGCCTGGCGGCGGCGGTACGGCGGCTGCGCACGGCAGGCGCGGAGGTGGTGGTGGGCACCTGCCCCGACCTCGGCACCATCGAGCCGGTATACCAGCCGCTGCGTTTCCTGGCCCGCCGGGTCTCCCGGCAGCTCGCGGCCGCGCAGACCATCGTGGCGGTGGGGCAGGGCGGCCGGACGGTGTCGCTCGGCGATCTGCTGGGACCCGAGTTCGCGGCGAACCCGCGTGAGCTCTTCGGCCCCGACAACTACCACCCTTCCACGGAGGGGTACGCGACGGCGGCGATGGCGGTACTGCCGACGCTCTGCGCGGCGCTCGGGCTGTGGCCTGACGCGGACCGCCTCGAAATGGACCGGCACGAGGGGATGCTGCCGGTCGCGGAGGCCGCGGCGGAGGCCGCGCGGGAGGCCGGTACGGAGGTCACCGGGGCGCGCGGCCCCTGGGTCCTGCTCAAGCACCGCAGGCGGCGGCGGCTGCCGCCCCCGGTCGCGGCGGAGCCCACAGCCGCGGCGGAGGTGCGCCCTGGCGGGTAGGAGAGGTGCTCGCCGGCGCGTAGGGGCGGATCCACCGGCGGCTCACGGGCGGCGGCGGCTGCCGCCCCGGTCGCGGCCGTAGCGCACGCCCTCGGCGGAGGTGCACGCTGGCAGGAGTGGCGCGGCGGGGTCCGCCGGCGGCTCGCCGGGGGCCGGGCCGTTGCTGCCCCGTAAGCGAGCGCTTAGAAAAGAGGTCCTCATCACACGGCCCCCGCAGTGACCCGCGCGCTACGCAGCGGTAATTTCCCAGTCAGCCCCTCTGTCGCACTTCTCTGGAGCCGTGATGCCCGAAGCCGTGATCGTCTCTGCCGCCCGCTCTCCCATCGGCCGGGCCTTCAAGGGCTCGCTGAAGGACCTGCGGCCGGACGACCTGACCGCGACCATCGTGCAGGCCGCGCTGGCCAAGGTGCCCGAGCTGGACCCGAAGGACATCGACGACCTGATGCTCGGCTGCGGCCTGCCCGGCGGCGAGCAGGGGTACAACCTGGGCCGGATCGTGGCCGTGCAGATGGGTATGGACCACCTTCCCGGCTGCACCGTCACCCGCTACTGCTCGTCCTCCCTCCAGACCTCCCGCATGGCGCTGCACGCCATCAAGGCGGGCGAGGGCGACGTCTTCATCTCCGCCGGTGTCGAGATGGTGTCCCGTTCCGTGAAGGGCACGTCCGACGGCCTGCCCGACACGCACAACCCGCTGTTCGCCGAGGCCGAGGCCCGTACCGCGGCCGTCGCCGGGAGCGAGGGCTCGACCTGGCACGACCCGCGCGAGGACGGCCTGATCCCGGACGCCTACATCTCCATGGGGCAGACCGCCGAGAACCTGGCCCGGCTCAAGGGCGTCACCCGCCAGGACATGGACGAGTTCGGCGTACGGTCCCAGAACCTCGCCGAGCAGGCCATCAAGAACGGTTTCTGGGAGCGCGAGATCACCCCGGTGACGCTCCCCGACGGCACGGTCGTCAGCAAGGACGACGGCCCCCGCGCCGGAGTCACCCTGGAGGGCGTCCAGGGCCTGAAGCCGGTGTTCCGCCCCGACGGCCTGGTGACGGCGGGCAACTGCTGCCCGCTGAACGACGGTGCCGCGGCCCTTGTGATCATGTCCGACACCAAGGCGCGTGAGCTGGGTCTGACCCCGCTGGCCCGGATCGTGTCCACCGGCGTCTCGGGCCTGTCCCCCGAGATCATGGGCTACGGCCCGGTCGAGGCATCCAAGCAGGCGCTGAAGCGCGCCGGACTGACCATGGGCGACATCGACCTGGTCGAGATCAACGAGGCGTTCGCGGCCCAGGTCATCCCCTCCTACCGGGACCTGGACATCCCGCTGGACAAGCTGAACGTCAACGGCGGCGCGATCGCCGTCGGCCACCCGTTCGGTATGACCGGCGCCCGGATCACCGGCACGCTGATCAACGGCCTGCAGTTCCACGACAAGCAGTTCGGTCTGGAGACCATGTGCGTCGGCGGTGGCCAGGGCATGGCCATGGTCATCGAGCGCCTGAGCTGACACGGGGCGGCAGGCACCTGGCTGTGCCTGCCGCGTCGCCGCGTCCCGAACGTGACCCGATCTCCCCCAGGATGTGACCTATCTCCTGGGGGAGATTGATTTGGCCAGGTCAGAGGTACTCCCGGGGTAATCAACCCGCGTGAATCCCGCGCGATCCCTACCACAAGCTGTCCATTTCGTGATGTATTGCACTGACACGAGACATCAGCGCACGACAAGCTGATGTAGTAAGTCGATCCGGAGCCCTCAGAACCGGGAGTACGTCAGTGAGCGCCATGTCCCTCGCCCTCATGCTGACCGCGGCCACCGCCACGGCCGCGGGCGTCGCCGCCCTGCACGCCGCTCACGGCCTGCGCAGGCAGGTCACGGCCCTGCGTGCGGAGCTGTCCGCCCTGCACGGCGTTCCCGGTTCACTCGCCGTGGTGCCCGGAGCGCGCACCGCACCCGCCGAAGAGATACGTGCCGCCGTCGCCGAGGCGCTGGCCGACGAGCGGGAGCGCGAGCTGGCCGAAGCGCGTGCCTTCTGGGCCGCGCAGGAGGCACGCGAGGCCGCTGACGCCCCGACGACCCTGCTCGGTGGAGCCGGAGGCGGTTCCGGGGACGGCGAGCCCCCGCTCTTCATCCCGCGCCAGGCCGACTTCGCGGGGTTTGAGGCGATGGATCTCGAAGCAATGCGCCTCGACGAGGCGGTGTACGCGGCGGAGGCGATCGAAGCGGCGGAGTCGGCCGAGGCCGCGAGCGGCACCATCGACGCTGTCGAGGCGCTGGACGTATCGGGCGACTTCACCGGGTTCAGTGAGCCCCCGGCAGAGTTCGCCGAGGACTCCCCCGAGCTCGCCGCGGCTCGCCGCAGACACCCCTCCCACCCCGACTTCGTACCGGTCAGGACACCGGTGGTCACCGACCACGAACGGACCGTGGCCCGCCTGGAGGAGCTCGCCGAGAACGGTACGGCCCTCACCGACGTACGCCCGGGGCCGCTCGGCACCCTCGACGTCTACGTCTTCGCCGACGGAACGACGCTCTGTATCACCCCCGGCCACCGGGAAACAGCCGAGCGTCTCGCCGACGCGCTGCGCGGTGGGCAGACCCCCGTGCTGCTGGGCGGCTCCGGTGTGTCCGGCGCCTATGCGCTGACCTTCTCGTGCGGCTCCGACGAGAGCGTGTACATCCTCGCGGACCGCGTCATCGCATCCCTCTGACGGAACGCTCCTACCCCTGCCCCGCCCCTGCTTCCCCCGTTCCCGCAGGCAGCATCGCAAGCGGCTCCCCAGTGCTGTGACCGGATAGGTCCACCGGCTCGCGACGCCCTGCACGGCACCTCGCTGCGTTGTCGAATCACCCGAGTACATCCAGTACTAGGGCGATCTCCCCCTGCCTTCGGCGGGGGGGGACCCCCACCGCCTTGCGATATACCGCACCGGACGCCGCGAGCTTCCCGGCACACCTATCCGGTAACAGCACTAGAGCAGGGGGCGAAGGCACTCCCCCACCCGCGTCACACATTCCACGGCCTCGTCCAGCTCCCGCTGCGAGGCCGCCGCCATGCGCAAGGACTCAGCCAAATCCGTCCCTGCCACGCCGAGTTGGTCGGCGACGGCGAAGACCCCCGCGTCAGGCATGATCATCGGCTCCTTGTCCGGGGCCTCGATCCGCTGCGCCCGTCGCGCCAACTCCCTGGCCAGAGCCAGGCCCTCGGCCGCCGCCCCGCGCTGCAAGCGACTCTGAGGGGCGGCCCTCAGCCGGTCGGCGATCCGCTCCACGGCGGCGGTCAGAGGTGTCGTATCAAGCACAGCGCGACCCTATGCGCCGGTGCAGCACCATTGCCAATGGACGAACACTCAGGCACGGTGACGTGAAGGACCACACGCGCAAAGCGCACGGAGGCGCCGATGTCCCAAGTCTTCTCCGAAGAGACCCACCGCAATCTGCTCTCCCGCATCCCCCACTGCACCGGTCGTGAAGTGGCCGACTGGCTCCGCACCGTGGAGGAAGGCCCCGCTCTCTTCCGGTTCGAGGAGAAGGTCAGCTGGCTGCGCGGCGAACACAACCTCGCCTACGGCCACGCGAAAGCGATCATCCACGAGTACGACCTGAGGCGCGCGGCCCGCAGACTGCTGTAGCCCGCGCACCAGAGCCCCGCACCCCGACATCCCGCACCACCGGCGACAGAGAACGAAGGGCCTGCCCGGCTTCCAGC
>NZ_JBHXFA010000147.1:0-17712 GCF_042724175.1 Streptomyces sp. NPDC127084 | reverse complement strand
TTTTTTTTTTTTTTTTTTTTTTTTTTTTTTTTTTTTTTTTTTTTTTTTTTTTTTTGTTTTTTTTTTTTTTTTTTTTTTGTTTTTTTTTTTTTTTTTTTCGCTCCGCGGGGGCGGGGTTTTTTCCGTACACCCTCAGCCCGGCCGCCCTCCGCTTGTCCTAGAGTGGGCGCCATGTTGGGCCCCGAATCACCTCTGATGCCCCGGGAATTCCCTCGCGGAGTCCGCCGAGGGGCGGCCCTGACCTTGGTGTTCGCGGGTGTGCTGGTCACCGCTTCGGCGACCGGTCTGCTGCCGCGTGGCCCGGCGGAGCCGGACCAGGTGCCCGCGGCGCGTGCCGCCGCGGCCCCCATGGCCGACCGCGACGAGGTGGCCCGTGCCGCCGCCGAGGCCGTGGCGGACGGCAAGTCCGCGGTGGACGCGGCCGAGGAGGTCGTCAGCCGCAGCGGAGACCGCTGGGGCGCGGTGTACGACAAGGGGGAGTACGAGGAGTTCGCACAGGCCCTGGACGGCGCGTACACCGGCGTGGGCCTCTGGGCCAGGCGCGGGCCGGACGGCCGGGTGGAGGTCGCCCGGGTGCAGCGCGGCGGTCCCGCCGAGCGGGCCGGGATCCGGACCGGGGACCAGGTGCGCGCGATCGACGGGGTCTCGATAGACGGCCGCCCGGTCAGCGAGGTCGTCGCCCTGCTGCGCGGCGACCGCAAGGGCGCATCGGCGGGTTCGGCGGTGGCTCTCCGTCTCCAGCGCGGTGAGCGCGCCTGGACCCGCACCCTGCGCAGGGCCCGGCTGGCCACCGAGGCCGTCACGGTCCGGAAGCTGGACGGCAACGCGGTGATGATCAAGGTGGCCGCCTTCACCAAAGGCTCGGGCGAGCAGGTGCGGGAAGCCGTACGGGACGCCCCGGCGGGCGCGGGTGTGCTGCTCGACCTGCGGGGCAACGGCGGCGGTCTGGTCTCCGAGGCCGTCACGGCAGCCTCCGCGTTCCTGGACGGCGGACTGGTCGCCACCTACGACGTGCACGGGGAGCAGAAGGCCCTGTACGCCCGACCCGGCGGCGATACGGACAGACCCGTCGTGGCCCTGGTGGACGGCGGCACCATGAGCGCCGCCGAGCTGGTCGCCGGGGCTCTGCAGGACCGTGGCCGCGCCGTCACCGTAGGTTCGCGCACCTTCGGCAAGGGCTCCGTGCAGATGCCCGAGGAGCTGCCGGGCGGATCGGTCGCCGAGCTGACCGTAGGCCACTACCGCACCCCGGCCGGACGTGATGTCGAGGGCAAGGGGATCACCCCGGACCTCGTAGCCGGCAAGGAGGCGCAGGAGCGCGCCCGTACGGTATTGAGTGGCCTCGGCACCGGGTCGTAGTGCGAAAATGACCGCACTATGGCTAAGGAAACAGGGCGCAAGCTGATCGCGCAGAACAAGAAGGCGCGGCACGACTACCACATCCTCGACACCTACGAGTGCGGTCTCGTGCTGATGGGTACCGAGGTGAAGTCGCTGCGCCAGGGGCGGGCCTCGCTGGCGGACGGGTTCGTCCACATCGACGCCCATGAGGCGTGGCTGCACAACGTGCACGTACCGGAATACAGCCAGGGCACCTGGACCAACCACAGCGCCCGGCGCAAGCGGAAGCTGCTGCTGCACCGCGCCGAGATCGACAAGCTGGAGTCCAAGTCCCAGGAGACGGGGCACACCATCGTGCCGCTCGCCCTGTACTTCAAGGACGGGCGTGCCAAGGTCGAGATCGCGCTCGCCAAGGGCAAGAAGGAGTACGACAAGCGGCAGACGCTGCGCGAGAAGCAGGACCGCCGTGAGGCGGACCGGGCGGTGTCCGCGGCCCGGCGCCGCCAGCGCGCCTGACCGCGCGGGAGCCGGCGCGCCCCTGCCGGAGGAATACGCTGGCACCGTGGTGCGTCGGTCACGTACGATGGACCTGTCCTCGGCAAGAGGGCGCTTTTTGAAAAATGCACATGGGGATGATCGGTTTCGACAGCGGATGTCGAAGCAGGGGAAGCGTGTCGAGGAAGCGGCAATGATCTCGTAAACCACGCGCCGAAACCAATAATCGCCAACACCAAGCGCGATTCCTTCGCCCTCGCTGCCTAAGTAGCGACTTGCGAAGTGTCAGCCCGGGGCTGTTCCCGACTCGGATCCTGGCATCAGCTAGGGAACTCAACCTCTAGGCCCGGTCACGGGGTGTAGAGGGAAACCACACAGTGACTGAGCCCGTCGGAGACTTGTCCGCGTGATCTCCGGGGCCGAGAAAAGCGCAGCGGACTGCACACGGAGAAGCCCTGATTCCGCACCGTTGGACGCGGGTTCGATTCCCGCCATCTCCACGAATACGACAGGCGACGTGCGCCCCCGAAGAACGCGGGCACACGTCGCCTTCGTGTGTTGTCGCGCGGCTGCGCCGCGCGGGCGGGGGCTGCGCCACTCGCGAGGCATTCCGGGGTCGCGCCCAGGACCCTGGCCCCATATGGGCAAGGCCCGGCGTTCACGGCCGGGCCTTTGCCATGCGGGCTCGCGGTGAGCCTGAGCACACGCCCGGCATCCTCAGATCACCTGGACGGGGATGCGGGCGACGTCTGACCGCCGGATCCTGGCGTCAGCGGTGACCAGTGGCACGCCGAGCCCTTCGGCGAGGGCGACGTATGCGGCTGGGCGAGCGCCAAGGCGAGCCCCGCCGCCGTGACCGGCACGGCGTAGGCGTACGCCGCACCCGCGTGCTCCACCAGCCAGCCGCCCGTCGCCGACCCCGCCGCGATACCGCCGAGCAATGCCGTCACGGCGAGGGTCATGCCCTCGTTGAGCCGGCCCGCCGGGGTCAGGCGCTGCACAGCGCCCATCCCCGTCACCATCGTCGGCGCCGTCGCCATCCCCGCGACCAGCAGGGCAGCCGCCACGGCCACCAGTGACCCCGTCGTCACCGCCGCCACCAGCGGCAGCGCCATCAAGGCCGTCATCGCCGCCAGGCAGCCTCGCAGTCCGGCGCCGCGCCGGACCCTGCCGTACGCGAGTCCCGCCGCGCACGAGCCCGCGGCCTGGAGCGCCAGCACCGGGCCCGCCGCCGGGCCGTCCGCGAACGCGATCGTCACCACCTCCATGGATCCGAACACCGCGCCGGTCGCGAGGAACACGGCCAGCAGTGGAGCCATCCCGGGTATCCGCAGGGGCGTACCGGTCGATGCCAGGGGCGCCACCGGAGGTTCGGTTGAACGCTGCGCCGAGAACAGCAGCACACCTGTGAGCAGCAGCACCGCCCCGGCGACCGTGCCGGCCTCCGGGAAGAGGGCCGCGCACAGGAGCGCTGCCAGCACCGGGCCCAGCATGAAGCACAGCTCGTCGGCGGCCTGCTCGAACGAGTTGGCGGTGTGCAGGGCCCCGGGGTCGTCCTTCAGCAGGTGGGCCCAGCGGGCCCGGGACATCCCGCCGGTGTTGGGCACGGTCGCGGTCGCCGCGTACGAGGCGAACAGCGTCCAGACCGGAGCGTCGTAGCGCACGCACAGCACCAGGGCGAGTTCGCCGAGCACGGCGAGCGCGGTGGCCGGGACGGCGACCCGCGCCTGCCCGTACCGGTCGACCAGCCTGGCCGTCCAGGGCGCGACCAGCGCGGTGGCGGCGAGGCCGGTCGCGGTGACGGCCCCGGCGAGCGCGTAGGAGCCCCGCGCCCCCGCGATCATGATCACGGCGCTCACGCCGAACATCCCCATGGGGAGACGGGCGATGAGATTGCCGATGGTGAAGCCGCGGGCGCCGGGGATGCGGAAGAGACGTGCGTACGGTCCCGGCGGGCGAGCGCTGCGAGGCGGACGGGTCGGCCGCGCTGGGCGTGCCCTGTCGGGCGTACGTGCCCCGTGCCCGGCACGCGCGGGGCCGTTCGCGCACGGCTCCCGGTAAGGCGGCGCCAGGACCAGCGTGCCACCCGAGGTGGTCATCCGCGGAGCTGTCGTCGGCTGGGTGGGAGTGGTCATCTGAGGCATGGATCAAGGTTCGCCGGGGCCGGCCGCCGCGGTCCAACACCTGTTCGGAGCCGATTGACGCACCCCTGTTGTAAATTCCCCCGCATGCCCCAGGCCCAGGACGTAGACCCCCGGCTGCTGCGCGCCTTCGTCGCCGTCGCCACCGAACTGCACTTCACCCGTGCCGCCGCCCGGCTTTTCACCGCCCAGCAGGCGCTGAGCCGGGATATCAGGCGTCTGGAGCGGGGGTTGGGTGCCGAGCTGTTCGTACGCACCACCCGGCAGGTGACTCTCACCGCCGAGGGGGAGCGGCTGCTCCCGTACGCGCGCCGGGTGCTGGCGGCGCATGACGAGCTGGCCGCCGTGTTCACGGACGCCGCTCGGCCGCTGCTCGTCGATCTCAACAGCGAGGGGATGACGACGGGGCGGGTGCTGGAGCGTGCCCGTGCGCTCGCACCCGGCAGCGAGTTGATGGCCCGCTTCGAGAGCGGGCTGACCGGGGCGGCGGCGGAGATCGTCGCCGGACGCCTCGATGTGTCCTTCGGGAGGTTCGCCGGACTCGAATCATCCATTCGCTCACACCTCGAACACCAGCTCGTGCGATTCGAGCCGATGGCCGTACTGCTGCCCGCCGATCACCCGCTGGCGGGATACGAGCGTGTGGAGCTGGACGCTCTCGCGGGCGAGCGGATCTACGCCGGAGCGGGCAACCCGAAGACGCTCGAGTGGACCGACCTGGCGCGACGGCTGTTCGAGGGACGCGGGATCGAAGTGGCGCCTCCGGCGCCGCTGGCGCTGGGGAAGGAGGAGTTCCACCGGATGATGGCCAAAACCCGTTGCCCTGTACTCGCAGTAACCGATTTCCCGCCCATGCCGGGAGCCGTGCTGCGCCCGCTTGTCGCACCCGTGCCGCTGTCGCCGCTTTCCCTTGTCTGGCGGCGTGGGCTGAGACATCCGGGCCTCGACGCCCTACGGCTCGCGGCCACCCGGCTCGCCGCCAAGGAAGGCTGGCTGAAAATGATCCCTGGAGCCTGGCTGCCGGACACAGACCGATCACTAATTACGGACAACAGCTGATACGCCAACACAAGCGGAAGCACTGTGCGCTACATTCATGGTCCCGGGTGCCACATGGGTTAGCGGCTGCTTGGACGCGGTCGGGGCCGCGTCGGGTGGCCGTGATCCGGCCATACGCGCGCCCGGTTCCGTTCAGTGGGGGATGGCGTTCTTCAGTGGAAACTTGGCGAGAAGCTGCCCGCCGTGGGCCTGTACATGAGCTCAACGATCCGGCGTCCGGCGAGGTCACTGTCCAGCTCGCGGCCGTTGAACTCCGGGATCTCGACGGGCTCAACGAGCTCACCGTCCAGCTCGACGGCCTTGGCCAGCAGCTCACGGAGCGTAGTCGTCTCGCTCATTCCGCGGGCCGGCCAGGGGCGTCCACCGGTCAGGAATCCTCCGACGGACCGGTGTTCGTGGACGAGAGCGGTCGACGCAGCCGCAAGCTCCGCCGCCTCGGCTGGGTGCTCGCGATCGCCTGCGCCTGCTACGCCATCACGCTCGTCGCCGCACTCATCGGCGGCAACTCCAGGGCACCCTGGCTGCTGATACCCGGCCCCGAGGGCGAACAGAACACCGGGACCGTCCAGGAGCAGCCCGTTCCCACCGGCTCGCCCACGGGCAAGGCCGTCCCGGGGGCCTCCCCGGGAGCCCCCTCTCTCGACGACTCCACCGGCACCGCCCCCGAGCGGCAGCCGGGCGGCACGACCAGCGGCACCGCCGGCAGCGCGGGGGCGCGCGCCTCCGCCGCGGCCGACGCCGGCACCGACACCACCGGACCCGCCGAGGCCGCACCCGCCACCTCCGGTGGCACCGGGGACACCGACAACCCCGTCACACCGCCCACCGCGTCCACTCCCGCCGACCACGGTGCGGGAGACGAGGAGCCCGGGCCGGAGCAGCCGCCCGCCCCTCCGACCGACACCGAGACGGAACCCACGGAAGAACCGCCGGCCGACCCGCCCGGAGCCGACGGCGGCCAGCAGGGCCTGGAAGGCGCACAGTAGATGACCACCTCCGGCAGGCGTGCGCGTCCGCAGAGACAGCGCACGGCCGTCAGACGCAGGCTGCCCATGCGCTATCTGCTGCCCTCACTGTTCCTCGTCGCGCTGCTCGCCATGCTGATGCTGCGCGGCTATGTGCACAGCGAGATCCTCGCCGACCATCGCGTACGGCCTCCGGCCTCCAGCGACAACGTGCCCGAGAACATCCTCAAGGGCGGGCCGGTCATCGACGCCCGCGCGGGAGGCGCGCCCAAGGCGCTGAGCGTCCCGGACAAGAAGCTGGTGCTGACCTTCGACGACGGGCCCGACCCCGTCTGGACGCCCCAGGTACTCGACAAGCTGAAGAGGTACGACGCACACGCCGTCTTCTTCGTGACCGGCACCATGACCTCGCGCCACCCCGAACTGGTCGAGCGGATCGTCGCCGAGGGCCATGAGATCGGGCTGCACACCTTCAACCACCCCGACCTCTCCTTCCAGTCCGAGAGCCGCATCGACTGGGAGCTCACCCAGAACCAGCTCGCCCTCGCCGGTGCCGCGGGTATCCGCAGCTCCCTCTTCCGGCCGCCGTACTCCTCGTTCTCGGCCGCCCAGGACGACAACTCCTGGCCGATCACCGAGTACGTCGGCAGCCAGGGCTACATCACCGCGTTCAACGACACCGACAGCGAGGACTGGAAGCGCCCCGGCGTCGACGCGATCATCGAGCGTGCCACCCCCAAGGGCACCAAGGGCTCCATCGTGCTGATGCACGACTCCGGCGGTGACCGCTCCCAGACCGTCGCCGCGCTGGACCGCTTCCTGCCCCAGATGCAGAAGCGGGGCTACCACTTCACCAACCTCACCGAGGCACTCGGTGCACCCAGCGCCCACACCAAGGTCACCGGCCCGGAGCTGTGGAAGGGCAAGGCCTGGGTGGGGGCGGTCGCGGTCTCCGAGCGCACCACCAGCGCCCTGACCGTCGGTCTCGCCGTGATCGGCGTCCTGGTCTTCGTGCGCTTCGGGATGATGCTGCTGCTCTCCTTCGGCCACGCCCGCAAGGTGCGCCGCCGCCGTTTCCGCTGGGGCCCGGCGGTCACCGAACCGGTGACCGTCCTCGTCCCCGCGTACAACGAGAAGGAGTGCATCGAGAACACGGTGCGCTCGCTCATGGCCAGCGACCACCCCATCGAGGTCATCGTCATCGACGACGGCTCATCCGACGGCACCGCCGACCTCGTCGACGACATGTGGCTGCCCAACGTCCGGGTGGTCCGCCAGGCCAACGCCGGAAAGCCGGAGGCCCTCAACAACGGCATCCGCAACGCCCGCCACGACATCATCGTGATGATGGACGGCGACACGGTCTTCGAGCCGTCGACGGTCCGCGAACTGGTCCAGCCGTTCGGCGACCCGAGTGTCGGCGCCGTCGCCGGCAACGCCAAGGTCGGCAACCGCGAGTCCCTTATCGGCGCCTGGCAGCACATCGAGTACGTGATGGGCTTCAACCTGGACCGCCGGATGTACGACATGCTGCGCTGCATGCCCACCATCCCGGGCGCGGTCGGCGCCTTCCGGCGCGAGGCTCTCCGGCGGGTCGGCGGTATGAGCGACGACACCCTCGCCGAGGACACCGACATCACCATGGCGCTGCACCGCGACGGCTGGAAGGTCGTCTACGCCGAGCGGGCACGTGCCTGGACCGAGGCGCCGGAGAGCGTGCAGCAGCTGTGGTCCCAGCGCTACCGCTGGTCGTACGGCACGATGCAGGCCATCTGGAAGCACCGCAGGGCCGTGATCGAGAGCGGCCCGTCCGGCCGCTTCGGCCGGGTCGGCCTGCCGCTGGTCTCGCTGTTCATGGTGCTGTTCCCGCTGCTCGCACCGCTTATCGACGTGTTCCTGCTGTACGGACTGGTCTTCGGCCCCACGCAGAAGACCGTCGTCGCCTGGCTCGGCGTCCTCGCCATCCAGGCCGCCTGCGCCGCGTACGCGTTCCGGCTCGACAAGGAACGCATGGTGCATCTGATCGCGCTGCCCCTCCAGCAGATCCTCTACCGGCAGCTCATGTACGTGGTGCTGCTCCAGTCCTGGATCACCGCGCTCACCGGCGGCCGGCTTCGCTGGCAGAAGCTCCGCCGCACGGGCGTGGTGGAGGCGCCCGGCTCGATTCCGAGCCCGCGTCAGAGCAGCGAAGACCGGAGGCCCGTCGCGTGACCACCCAGCGCATCGATCTGGGCGGCCTGTCCGAGGACGGGCATCAGGCGGGACACCGCGGCGCGTCCCCGTCCGGTCCCGAGTCCGGTCCCGAGCCCGGGGCGCAGACCGGGACCCGGGCGCGGGACGGGTTCCGGGCGGGACTCCAGGCGAGTCCGCGGCACCAGGCCTCAGAGCCGTTGCCGATCCCGAGCCAGGACCCGTTTCCGAGCCACGGCCCGAGCGGGGTCCAAGACCCGGGCCCGACCCGGAATCGGGTCGCGCCCCAGGACGCGGGCCCGGCCACCGCGACCGCGCCCAAGCGGCCCGGCCGTGACCGCTACCTGGACCTGCTGCGCACCATCGCGCTGGTCCGCGTCGTCGTCTACCACATCTTCGGCTGGGCCTGGCTGACCGTCCTCTTCCCCTCCATGGGCGTGATGTTCGCACTGGCGGGCTCCCTGATGGCGCGCTCGCTGGCACGGCCCGCATGGGAGGTGATCCGGGGCAGGGTGCGGCGGCTGCTGCCGCCGATGTGGGCGTTCTCCGCGATCGTGCTGCCGCTGATCTTCTACTTCGGCTGGAAGCCGCTGAAGGAGGAGGGCATCTGGTGGTTCGTGAAGCTCGCCTGGTACGTCGTCCCGGTCGGCGCACCTCCGTTCCCCTGGCACAGCGGTGACAACGCCGGACTGCTGGAGCAGACCTGGGCCGTCCAGGCCGCGGGGCCCCTCTGGTACATCCGCGCCTACCTGTGGTTCGTGATCGCCTCGCCGCTGCTGCTGTGGGCCTTCCGTAGGGCACCCTGGGCGACGCTGCTCGCGCCGCTCGGACTGACCGCCATCGTGGGCTCGGGGCTGCTCACCATCCCCGGCGAGACCGGCAACGCGATCACCGACTTCGCCGTCTACGGCTCCTGCTGGGTGCTCGGGTTCGCCCACCAGGAGGGGATGTTCGAGAAGGTCCCGCGCTATGCGGCGGTGTCCTTCTCCTCGCTGATCATGGCCTTCGGGCTGTGGTGGGCCTCGGGGCACCTGGGCGAGGACGGCTGGGACCTCAACGACATCCCGCTCGCCCAGGCCACCTGGTCGTTCGGCTTCTGCGTGATCCTGCTGATCTACTCGCCGTCCTGGCGGGAACTGCCCGGGAGACTGGCCCGCTTCGACGGCCTGGTCACCCTCGCCAACAACCGTGCCGTGACGATCTACCTCTGGCACAACATGCTGATCATGGCGACGATCCCGATCATCGACCTCCTGTGGGAAATCCCCTACGTGGACGCGCATCTGGGCGGCTTCGTCGAGTCGGTGTACGTGTACCTGATGCTCATCGCCGTCTGGCCGCTGATCGGCCTGATGATCGTCAGCGTGGGCTGGCTGGAGGACGTGGCGGCCAAGCGCAAGCCCCGGTTGTGGCCGAACGGCGCCGGCAGCAGGAAGCGCCGGCGCGCCCGGGTCGCGTAAGCCGGGCGCCTCAGCGCTGCTCACACCCGCCCTCCGCCTCCGGTGAGAGCAAGGTTCCACACCGGTCACCTCGTGCCACGGGCCTGAAACCCGCCCTCTCTAGCTTCGGAACCACAAACCCGAATGCGAGGGAGGCGTGCCATGGGCCGTGGCAGCAGTGGTGGCAGGTGGATCGAGCGGTGGGACCCGGAGGACGAGGTCTTCTGGGCGGAGCAGGGCGAGCGCATCGCCCGCCGCAATCTGGTCTTTTCCGTGCTCTCCGAGCACATCGGGTTCTCCATCTGGACCCTGTGGTCGGTGATGGTCCTCTTCATGGGGCCCGAGTACGGGATCGACCCGGCCGGGAAGTTCTTCCTGATCGGGACCGCGACCCTGGTCGGGGCGGTGATCCGGGTGCCGTACACCTTCGCCGTAGCCCGGTTCGGCGGGCGTAACTGGACGGTGTTCAGCGCGCTGATGCTGCTGCTGCCGACCGGTGCCGCCTACGCGGTGATGGAGCCCGGGACCTCGTACGGCACGTTCCTCGTCGTGGCGGCGCTCACCGGGGTCGGCGGCGGGAACTTCGCCTCGTCCATGACCAACATCAACGCCTTCTTCCCGCTGCGGAAGAAGGGCTGGGCGCTCGGGCTCAACGCGGGCGGCGGAAACATCGGCGTGCCCGTGGTGCAGCTCGTCGGACTGCTGGTGATCGGGACCGCGGGGGCCGCCCATCCGCGGCTCGTGCTCGGGGTCTACCTGCCGCTGATCGTGCTGGCCGCGCTCTGCGCCGCGCTGTACATGGACAACCTCGCCCCCGTGAAGAACGACACCGGGGCGGCGAAGGAAGCCGTCCGGGATCCGCACACCTGGATCATGTCCTTCCTCTACATCGGCACCTTCGGCTCCTTCATCGGCTACAGCTTCGCCTTCGGCCTGGTACTCCAGACCCAGTTCGGCCGCACCCCTCTCCAGGCCGCGTCGCTGACCTTCGTCGGGCCGCTGCTGGGCTCCCTCATCAGGCCGGTTGGCGGTTCGCTCGCCGACCGCTTCGGCGGGGCGCGGATCACGCTGTGGACGTTCGCCGGGATGGCCGCCGCCACCGGAACCGTCATCTACGCCTCCGTGGCCGAGTCCCTGGCGGTCTTCCTGGTCGGCTTCATCGCCCTGTTCGTGCTCAGCGGGCTCGGCAACGGCTCCACGTACAAGATGATCCCCGCCATCTTCAAGGCCAAGGCGCTGGCGAAGGGCATGGCCGGTGAGGCCGCCGAAGCGTACGGTCGCAGGCTGTCCGGCGCCGCGATGGGGCTGATCGGGGCGGTCGGCGCGCTCGGCGGGCTGGCGATCAACCTCGCCTTCCGGCAGTCGTTCCTCACCGTGGGCACCGGGACCGGCGCGTTCGTCGCCTTCCTGCTCAGCTACGCCGTGTGCTTCACCGTCACCTGGGCGGTATACCTTCGGCGGCCCGCGGCCACTCCCGCACCGGTGGCGAGCGCCGAGGCGAAGCCCCAGCTCAGCTACGCCGAGGTGTGAGCCGCGGTGCCTCGTAACGGCCCGGAAATACCGCCGATCCGAGCCTGTCACGCTCCCTTGCCAGGCTCGGTCGGCATGTACGACGAACAGCACGACACCCCCGCGGTGGGTCCCCTGGCCGGTTTCACCGTGGGGATCACCGCGGCCCGGCGCGCCGACGAACTGGGCGTGCTGCTCCAGCGGCGTGGCGCCGTGGTGCAGCACGCGCCAGCCCTGCGGATCGTGCCGCTCGCCGACGACGGTGAACTGCTCGCCGCGACCAAGGAACTCATCGCCCACGCACCGGACGTGGTCGTCGCCACCACCGCGATCGGCTTCCGCGGCTGGGTGGCGGCGGCGGACGGCTGGGGCTGCGGCGAGGAACTGCTCGGCTGTCTGCGCGGCGTCGAACTCCTGGCGCGCGGACCGAAGGTGAAGGGTGCGATCCGGGCGGCCGGACTGACCGAGGAGTGGTCGCCGTCGTCCGAGTCGATGGCCGAGGTGCTGGACCGGCTGCTCGCCGAGGGCGTCGACGGACGCCGTATCGCCCTCCAGCTGCACGGCGAACCGCTGCCGGGCTTCGTGGAGGCGCTGCGGGCCGGGGGAGCGGAGGTCGTCGTCGTCCCGGTCTACCGCTGGATGCCGCCGGAGGACCCCGGCCCGCTGGACCGGCTGCTGGACACCACCGTGGCCCGCCAGGTCGACGCCCTGACCTTCACCAGCGCACCGGCAGCCGCCTCGATGTTCTCCCGCGCCGAGGAGCGCGGTCTGCTCCCGGAACTGCTCGACGCCCTCCGCCACGATGTGCTCCCGGCCTGCGTCGGCCCGGTTACCGCCCTGCCACTCCAGGCCCGCGGCCTGGACACGGTCCAGCCCGAACGCTTCCGTCTCGGTCCGCTTGTTCAGCTCCTCTGCCTCGAACTCCCCGCCCGCTCACGCGTCCTGCCGGTCGCGGGCCGCCGCATCGAGATCCGCGGCCACGCGGTCCTGGTCGACACCGAGCTGCGCCCCGTACCGCCCGCCGGCATGGCCCTCCTCAACGCCCTGGCCCGCCACCCGGGTTGGGTGGTCTCCCGCCCCGACCTGCTGCGTGCGCTGCCTGGCGCGGGACGTGACGAGCACGCGGTGGAGACGGCGATGGCCCGGCTGCGCACGGCACTTGGTACGCCCCAGCTCATCCAGACCGTGGTGAAGCGGGGGTACCGCCTGGCACTGGACCCGGCGGCGGACGCGAAGTACGCGGAGGAGTAGGCGGCCCTTCCGGGGCTGGGGGCCTCCGCCGGACCGCCGGCCGCTGGTCCGTATCGCTCGGCCGGACAACGCTGCTGCCGGATCCAGAGCGGGAGCCCGGGCCGCCGCCGTCGAGGACCCCCGACAGGGTAGGCGTGCTGAAGACGAGGACACGCCGGCCCGGCTCGCCAGGTAGGACGAGGTCCGAAGCGTCGGGGCGTCCCCCGGACCTGACCGGTACGCGGTATTCCCGTGACACCACGACGGGGGCACCCTGGTCGCATGGCCGCGGTGGTGAGTGGGTGCGCAGCACGGTTCGAGGCCGGGCGGGTCTGCCTGGATCTGGTGGCGGTGGCGCCGGGCGGGGCCGGGGCGCTCGGTCGGTGGCTGGGGGAGGCCGGGTTGCTGCCGGTCGGGACGCCGTTGGACGCGGTGACCGCGCGCTGGGTTCCGGTGTTCCTCGAACTGCGCGGCTGTGTGGCGCGCTTGGTGCACGCTCATATCGACGGGCGCACCGACGACATCGCCCTCGCCCGGCTCAACGCCTTCGCCGCCGCGCCGCCGCCTGCCGTCAGGGCCGTACGGGCGGCCGACGGGGCTCTCGTACGGGCTCCGCTCAGTCGGCCCGAGTGCGCCGGGCTGCTCGCCGCCGTGGCGCGCGACGCTGTGGAATTGCTCACTGATCCGGTGGCCCGCGCGGCGCTGCGGCGTTGCGAAGGTGACGGGTGCCGGCGGGTCTATGTGGACACCTCGCGCGGGCGTCGGAGGCGCTGGTGTTCGAGTGAGGTGTGCGGGAACCGGGAGCGGGTGGCGCGGCACCGGCGCCGGGCGGCGATCGGGAAAGTCTGACTGGAGCGGCTCAACTCGGGCGTGCCCGGCGTGAGTCCGGGGCGGGGGCCGGGACGGCCGTGTGAGCGTGCTCACGGCTGCCCGCGGACAGGCATTGTGACCTGGGGAGATGCTCGTCCCGAGAGCCCCGTCGAAAAATCCTGGAAGAAAATCGCGTTTGCGTTGAGACGAACGCGGTCCGCCCCCGTAGTGAGAGGCGACAGGGAAGCAGCCCAGACAACAATCAGGGTCTCGACCGGGAGGTTCAGGTGCGCAAGGATGCCGCCGTGGCCGATGACCGTTCCAGGCAGGCCCGGCATCGAGCTGCGACAACGCGCGCCAGTTCCTCCGTCCCCGACGAGGAACTGATGCGCGCGCTGTATCAGGAGCATGCCGGACCCCTCCTCGCCTATGTACTCCGTCTCGTCGCCGGCGACCGCCAGCGCGCCGAGGACGTGGTGCAGGAGACGCTCATTCGTGCCTGGAAGAACGCCGGACAGCTCAATAGGGCGACCGGCTCTGTCCGACCCTGGCTGGTGACGGTCGCACGCCGCATCGTCATCGACGGTCACCGCAGCCGGCAGGCCCGGCCGCAGGAGGTCGACCCGTCGCCGCTGGAGGTCATGCCTGCGGAGGACGAGATCGACAAGGCGTTGTGGCTGATGACGCTCTCGGATGCGCTTGATGATTTGACCCCGGCGCACAGGGAAGTACTCGTCGAGACGTACTTCAAGGGGCGTACGGTCAACGAAGCGGCCGAGACGCTTGGCATACCGAGCGGGACCGTCCGGTCCCGTGTCTTCTATGCGTTGCGTTCCATGAAGCTCGCTCTGGAGGAGAGGGGGGTCACGGCATGAACACACAGGATCCATACGGACAGTTCGGGCAGTCCGGCGAGTTCGGGCAGTTCAGTCAGTCTGGGCAGTTCGGACAGTCAGGTCAGTCCGGTCAGCTCGGGCAGCCCCCGCAGTCCGAACCATCCGAGCAGGGCTCGATCCACGAGACCGTCGGGGCGTACGCCCTCGGGATCCTGGACGACGCGGAAGCCACCGCCTTCGAGGCGCATCTGGCGGGCTGCGACATTTGCGCCGCCCACCTCGAGGAGTTCTCCGGGATGGCGCCGATGCTGGCGATGCTGGCTGAGGCGCCGAGCGCGGTGCCGCGTCAGCGCCAGCCTGGCGGTTCGCAGGCGCCGGCGGCCGATCTGCCGTTCACCAGCACCCTCATGGAGCCGCCGCGCCGTTCCGCCGCCCCGGTGGTGCCGACCGCGCCCAGTCCCCAGATGCTGGACAAGCTCGTCGGCGAGGTCGCCGTCAAGCGGGCCAGGAAGCGGCAGCGCAGCATGTTCATGATCGCCGCTTCGGCGGTCCTGATCCTGGGCGGGCCGGCCCTCGCGGTCGTCGTGACCGACGACGACGCGGAGGCGGGCGTCACCGCCACGCCCAGTCCGAGCAGCGCCGCCGAGGACGCGTTCTTCAACCAGGTGTCGGAGAAGGTCCAGAACACCGACGCCGCCACCAAGGTCAGCGCCACCATCGGTCTGGAGCAGAAGCCGTACGGCACCCGCACGGTCATGGAGCTCAAGAACGTCAAGGGCCCGGAGAAGTGCCAGCTGATCGTGGTCTCCAAGGCCGGCCGGGAAGAGGTCGTCGGCTCCTGGAACGTGCCCGAGTGGGGCTACGGCCTCGCGGATGCCACCGACGAGAAGGGGCAGAAGCCGCTGTACGTCAATGGCGTCACGGCCATGGAGCGGAACGAGATCGATCACTTCGAGATCCGTACGTTCGATGGAAAACGCCTGGTGGAGGTCGACGGCTGACCTTCATCACCTGACACGAGAGGCCCCCTTCGCGTACGGTTGACGGCTGCCCAGTGCACGTCAGAAGGGGGCTTCGGTGTCCGCGCAGGAAGCTGCTGGTACCAGATCCGCTGGAACCAGAGTCGACACGGTCCGCGATCGTGAGATCGGTGTCGAGCAGAAACATCTGGACCAGGTGTACCGCCGCCTTGAGGAGAAGATCCACGAGGCGGAGTTCCTGATGCACGACGCCGCCCAACGCGGCCAGGTCGGCACACCCGGAGCGCTCGCCGAGCGCGACGCCCAGGTCTTCCGCGCCGGTATCCACCTCAACCGGCTCAACAACGAGTTCGAGGACTTCCTCTTCGGCCGGATCGACCTGCTGCTCGGCAAGACCGGCCAGCGTGGTCCCGACGGCGCCTACACATCGGTTGAACCGGCCGACGACGCCGTACGCGAGGACAACACCGCCGAGATCGCCGAGATCCTGCACATCGGCCGCCTCGGGGTGCTCGACGCCGACTACGCGCCGCTGGTCATCGACTGGCGCGCACCGGCCGCCGCGCCGTTCTACCGCTCGACCCCGGTCGACCCCGGCCGGGTGGTGCGCCGCCGGGTCATCCGCTCCAAGGGGCGCAAGGTGCTGGGCGTCGAGGACGACCTGATGCGCCCCGAGGTCACCGCGCTGCTCGGCGGCGCCGAACTGCCCGTCATCGGTGACGGGGCGCTGATGGCCGCGCTCGGCCAGGCCCGCAGCCACACCATGCGGGACATCGTCTCCTCCATCCAGGCGGAGCAGGACCTCGTGATCAGGGCGCCCGCCGCCTCCGTGACCTACGTCGAGGGCGGGCCAGGCACCGGCAAGACGGCCGTCGCGCTGCACCGCGCCGCCTATCTGCTCTACCAGGACCGCCGGCGTTACGCGGGCGGCATCCTGATCGTCTCGCCGACCCCGCTGCTCGTCGCGTACACCGAAGGCGTGCTGCCGTCCCTGGGCGAGGAGGGGCAGGTCGCCATCCGCGCGGTCGGCTCCCTGGTCGACGGCGTGGAGGCCGTGGCGTACGACGATCCCGCCGTCGCCCGCGTCAAGGGCTCCGCGCGGATGCTCAAGGTCCTGCGCAAGGCCGCCCGTGGCGCGCTGGAGCTGGGCGAGGCCCCCGAGCGGCTGCGCGTGGTCGCCTTCGGACGCCGCCTCGAACTGGAGGCGGACGAGCTCCAGCGCATCCGCCACAACGTGCTCGGCGGCACCGCGCCGGTGAACCTGCTGCGCCCGCGGGCCCGCCGGCTGCTGCTGGACGCGCTGTACGCGCGGTCCGGCGCCGCGGCCCGGCACAGCGACCCGGAGCTCGCGGCCGAGCTGCGGTCCTCCTTCGACGAGGACGTGGCGACGGAGGACAGCTTCATCGGCTTCCTGAACGCCTGGTGGCCCGAGCTCACCCCGTCCGCCGTACTGGACGCCATGGCGGACGAGAAGCGGCTCGGGCGCTGGGCGCGCAGGATCCTCAATCCTGGCGAGGTGCGCAGAATCGCCCGCAGCCTCGGCCGCGACGGCCTCTCCGTACACGACGTGGCGCTGCTCGACGAACTCCAGACGCTGCTCGGCACCCCGGCCCGCCCGAAGAAGAGGCGGGAACTCGACCCGCTGGACCAGCTCACCGGTCTGGAGGAGCTGATGCCGCAGCGCGAGGAGACGCAGCGCGAGCGGGCCGAACGGCTGGCGGCCGAGCGGACCGAGTACGCCCACATCATCGTGGACGAGGCGCAGGACCTCACACCCATGCAGTGGCGCATGGTCGGCCGGCGCGGACGCCACGCCACCTGGACGATCGTGGGCGATCCGGCGCAGTCCTCCTGGCCGGACCCCGACGAGGCGGCCGCGGCCCGTGACGAGGCGCTGGGGAGCCGTCCCCGCCGCCGTTTCGAGCTGACGGTGAACTACCGCAACCCCTCCGAGATCGCCGAGCTCGCCGCCCGGGTGCTGGCGCTCGCCATGCCAGGGGCGCGGTCCCCGCGCGCGGTGCGCTCCACGGGAGTGGTGCCGCGCTTCACGGTCGCCAGGGACGACCTGGAGCGCACGGTGCGCGAGGAGGCGCGCCGGATGCTGGAGCGGGTGGACGGCACCATCGGTGTGGTGGTCGCGATGGACCGGCGCGCCGAGGCGGCCCGCTGGCTGGACGGCCTGGGTGACCGGGTGGTGGCGCTCGGCTCGCTGGAGGCCAAGGGGCTCGAGTACGACGCGACGATCGTGGTGTCGCCCGCGGAGATCGTGGCGGGCAGCTCCCAGAACGGGCGCTCCGGGAACGGCGCCGCAGGGACGGAGAGCGCCGCGGGTCTGCGGGTGCTGTACGTGGCGCTGACCCGGGCCACCCAGCAGCTCACGGTGGTCTCGGCGAAGGCCGACAAGCCGGCCGCGGACGGGGTTCCGGCCCTGCTCAGGGGCTGAGCGGGGAGTTCCGCCAGGCAGGTCGTACGGCCGTTCGGAGCCCGCCGCGGCTCCGTTCGGAGTCAACTCCGGGTCAACTCCGGTCGGGCGGAATCACCGTCCGGGACTCTTTGTTAGCCTGTCTGTGGCACCGGCTCGATCCAAGCCCCCGGGCCCAACCTTCGTCCCTTAGAGGGACCACTTGCCGCGAGGCGAGCATGGCGGGTCGGGCCGACAAGCCGGCCGCGGACGGGGTTCCGGCCCTGCTCAGGGGCTGAGCGGGGCGTTCCGCCAG
>NZ_JBHXFA010000146.1:0-18697 GCF_042724175.1 Streptomyces sp. NPDC127084 | reverse complement strand
GGCGGAAGCCACCACGGTCGCCGTCACGACGCTCGTCGCGGCGGTCGCGGTTGAACGGACGGTCGCCGTCACGGCGCTCGTCGCGGCGGTCACGGTTGAACGGACGGTCGGTGTCCCGGCGGAAGCCACCACGGTCGCCGTCACGACGCTCGTCGCGGCGGTCGCGGTTGAACGGACGGTCGCCGTCACGGCGCTCGTCGCGGCGGTCACGGTTGAACGGACGGTCGTTGTCCCGGCGGAAGCCACCACGGTCGCCGTCACGACGCTCGTCGCGGCGGTCGCGGTTGAACGGACGGTCGCCGTCACGGCGCTCGTCGCGGCGGTCACGGCGGTCAAAGTTGCCCCGCTCGTCACGGCGCTCACGGCGCTCGTAGGAGGGGCGCTCGTCACGCGAGTCACGCGAGTCACGGGACTGGCGGGGCTCGCGCTCCTCGCGCTGCTCCGGCACCGAAGCCTGCGCGACCTCAGCCACGACCTCGGCCTGCGCCGCCTCGGTGACCTCGGCGACCGCCGCCTCCGGGTCCTCGCCCCGCTCACGCGCGGCGCGGGCCACCAGACGGTCGGCCTCCTCCCGCAGCTCGCCCGCGCGCCGCTGGATGCGCTCCAGCTCCTTGGTGAGGCGGACGACCTCTCGCTCGGCCTGCTTGGCGGCGTTGTTGGCGGAGTCCGCCTGGACCTCGGTCAGCGAGCGGGCACCGGTGATCTCGGCGACCTCCGGGTCGAAGGCGCCGGCGCCGCCGACGATGTGGCGCGAGGCGTCCACGCCCGCGTCCTCCATCAGCCGGAAGATCTGGCGGCGCTGGTGCGGCAGCGCCAGCGAGACGACCGTGCCGGACTGACCGGCGCGGGCGGTACGGCCGGAGCGGTGCAGATAGTCCTTGTGGTCACCGGCCGGGTCCACGTTCAGCACCAGGTCGATGCCGTCGACGTGGATACCGCGGGCGGCGACATCGGTGGCGACGAGCGCGTTGACGTAACCGTCCTTGAAGTCGGCGAGGACGCGGGTACGGGCGCCCTGCGTCATACCGCCGTGCAGCGCGTCCGCCTTCACACCCGCCTCGATGAGCTGCTCGGCGATGCGGTCCGCACCCAGCTGCGTACGCACGAAGATGATGGTGCGGCCCTTGCGCGCGGCGATCGCGGCGGTGACCGGCGCCTTGTCCTTCGGCTTCACGACGAGGACGTGGTGCGTCATGGTCGTGACGGCGCCCTGGGCGGCGTCGACCTCGTGGCTGACCGGGTTCTTCAGGTAGCGCTTGACCAGCGTGCCGATCTCGTTCTCCATGGTGGCGGAGAAGAGCATGCGCTGGCCGCCCTCGGGCACCTGGTCGAGCAGCTCGGTGACCTCGGGCAGGAAGCCCAGGTCGGACATCTGGTCGGCCTCGTCGAGGACCGCGACCTGGACGTTCTCCAGGGAGCAGGCACCGCGGTTGATGATGTCCCGCAGGCGGCCGGGAGTGGCGACGAGGATGTCGACGCCTCGCTCCAGGGCGTAGATCTGGTTGCCCATCGACGTACCGCCGCAGACGACCTTGATCTTCAGGCCGAGGACGTCGCCGTAGGGCTGGAGCGCGTCCGCGACCTGCATCGCGAGCTCACGGGTCGGGGTGAGGATGACGGCGCGGGGCTTCTTCTTCTCGGTGTGGCCGTCGGCCAGGGTGGCCAGCGTCGGCAGACCGAAGGAGAGGGTCTTGCCGGAGCCGGTACGGCCACGGCCCAGGATGTCCTTGCCGGCCAGGGCGTCCGGGATCGTCGCGGCCTGGATCGGGAACGGGATGGTGACACCGTTCTGGGCCAGCTTGCGGACCACTCCGTCGGGCAGACCCAGGTCGCCGAAGGTCACCTCGGGGGTCTCGGGAGCGGCTGCCTCGACGTCGTCGGCAGCAGCGCTGCCGGCGGTCTCGTCGGCGCCGTTCTCGAGCGCGAGCTCGAGTTCAAGGTCGTTCTCGGGCAGGACGGAGCGGTCAGAACTGGAAATGGACATGCGAAATGCGAAACCTTCCGGAGTCTCGGCACGCGCCCAAACTCCGTGATTCGCAATTCGACCGCCTCAATGCGGTCAGCCACGGCAAGGGAGAGTACGCGCCACACGCGGCGCGCTTCTGTGGTGGCGCCGGGCAAATGGGATCAAACGATCTACCACCATACGCACCTCCCCCCGCCCAAGGCAAACCAGCAGGTTGCGGCGCTCGTCACACCCACTACCCCCCACTCGGCCGCGAGGTTCCCTCCAGATCAGCGTACGGGTCGGCATAGGGCCCGTCCGACCAGGCGGCGGACGATTCGCGCAACTCGCCGAGCTGCGGCTCCGCCGCGGGCGTCTCGGTCGGCGGATCCGTCGGGGGCTGCTCCGTCGGTTCGGGGTCCGTGGCTGGCGGAGTCGGTTCCGCGGGCGTGGTCGGCTCGCCCGCCGGGTGCGTCGGATCCGCCGGCGGGTCCGATCGGCCGGGCGGTGCGCCGGTGGGTCCCTGCGGACCGGCCGGCTGCGGCAGGACCACACCGCTCCCGCCCCTGCTTCCCGCGGCCGGCGGACGCGCGGCAGACTCCGTCGCGGACGCGCTCGGGCCGCCGTCAGCCCCCGCGTCCCTGCCCTCGTGCCCATGGCCCGCGCCCTCGGAGTGAGCGGTGCCGCCCATGCCCGTACGGGAACGTCCGCCACCACCCGGCAGCGCGCCCCCGCCGTCCGGTTCGGCGTCGGCGCCCCGCGGCTGCGGCCCCTTCGACGGCGCGGCCGCCCCACCACCATCACCCACGCTGACGCACCCCGCGGTGGTGGCCGCGGCGAGAGCGGTGACGAGCCATACGGCACAACGGCCAGGAGCGGACAACTGGCGCATGGGCGGCACCTCCGGGACATGAGAGCGCGGTCGCCCTGCCCAACTCCCTACGCCCCACAGGGGACACGCCCCCACCGGGCCCGCCCGCCGCTCCCGCCCGGCGCACCTGCCGCCTGGCGACGCACGGCCTACGGGCCAAGCCCACCGGCCAGGCCCGCCCCCAGCGCCACCGCCCCCAGCCCGACCAGCAGCGACGCACCCGCGTTCGCCGCCGCCCAGCGCACCCGGCCGTGTTCGACCAGCCGGAGCGTCTCGTACGAGAAGGTCGAGTACGTCGTCAGCGCCCCGCAGAACCCGGTGCCGAGCAGCGCGTACAGACCGGACGAGCGCCCTTCCCCGGCTGACACCCCGGCCACCAGGCCCAGCACCAGGCTCCCGGCGACGTTCACCGCGAACGTCCCCCACGGGAACTCCGAACCGTGCCGTGCCTGCACCGCACGGTCCGTCAGATACCGCAGTGGCGCCCCGAAGGCGGCTCCGACCACCACCAGCAGCCAGTTCACGGCGTCTCCGTCCGGGCCCGTGCCCCGAGCGCCCCGCGAGTCAGCGTGGCCGCCAGCCACACGGCGCCCAGCGCCGCGGCCAGTGTGGCGGCGGCGTATCCGGCGGCCATGACCGTCTTCTGACGGTCCACCAGTGTCGCGATGTCCAGGGCGTAGCTGGAGAAGGTGGTGTACCCGCCGAGCACCCCGACCCCCAGGAACGGCCTCGCCAGCGCCCAGCTGACCACCTTGCGCTCGCTGACCAGCACCATCAGCACACCGATGAGCGCGCAACCCGACACATTGACGGCGAGCGTCGCCCAGGGTGACGGCCACGCGAGCGACACCCCGTAGCGGCCGCACGCCCCGATGATCCCGCCCGCCGAAACGGCCGCGAGCACCTTCCACTTCCTCGCGCCGGCGGTCTCGGCGCGCTGCTCCGGCCAGTGCAGATCGATGTCGGGGTCGACCGGCTCATCAGGCCCGGGGTCATGGCCGTGGTGCGAACCCGGACCGGACTCGGGGCCGAAACCGGGCTCATGGCCGTATCCGGGGCCGGACCCGTAGCCGGAACCGGAGCCGGGGCTCACCCGTACCCCAGCGCGTGCAGCCGTTCGTCGTCGATACCGAAATGATGGGCGATCTCGTGGACCACGGTGATCTCGGTCTCCGCCACCACGTCCTCCCGCGACTCGCACATCCGCAGGGTCGGCCCCCGGTAGATCGTGATCCGGTCCGGCAGCACGCCCGCGTACCACTCGCCGCGGTCGGTCAACGGGGTGCCCTCGTAGAGCCCGAGCAGCTCCGGGTCGTCGGCGGGCGGTTCGTCCTCGACGAACACCGCGACGTTGTCCATCAGCCGCGTCAACTCCGGTGGAATCCGGTCCAGGGCCTCGGCGACCAGTTCCTCGAACTCCTCGCGCGTCATCTCCAGCACCCGGCCATTGTCACGCAGCCGGTGCGCGCGGGGCGCGCGGCATACCCGGCCCCGCGCCCGGGCATACGGGACCAATGGCTCGCGCTCGTGAACGGCTCCGCGCCTTCCTCACCGCCATCCCTCACCCGCACCCGCACAGGAAGCACCGCAGGAGCCGGCTCCGTACCCACTCACCCGACCTCCTCCTCGCCGACCCCGCCTCCCATCCTCCGCATCGCCACCCCTACGCCCACGCGGTCGGCCTGGTCGCGCTGGTCCTCGTCGGCGCCTGGCTCGGACTGCTGATCGTCGGGGCGGTCCGGGCGCCCGTGGGCCCGATGGACACGACCATGGCCCTGCGCCCGTCCCTGTCCGGCGGCACGAAGATCAACGTCTCTCCGCTGGGCGCCCTGGAGCTGGACTCCCACGCGGCGCCCATCCGCCTCGACGTCGACGTGGACCGCCTGGACCCGGTGCGGTCCCAGGCCCTGGTCAAGCACCCCGAGCGGCTGTCGGGCCTCCAGCAGGAGGTCGCCCGGGACGTCAGGGACGGCACCCGCGAGCTGGCCTGGCGCTCCTGCGTCGCCGTCGTGTCCGGCGCCACCGCCCTCGGCCTGGCCGTCTACCGCCGCCCGCGCCGCGCGCTCGCGGCGGGCGGTCTCGCGCTGGCACTGCTCGCGGCGTCCGGGGCCGGCGCGTACGCCACGTGGAACCCGAAGTCGGTCCTCGAACCGAAGTTCTCCGGGCTGCTGAGCAGCGCGCCGTCCGTGGTCGGCAACGCCCGCTCGATCGTCACCGAGTTCGACGTCTACCAGAAGGAGTTGGCACGGCTGGTCACCAACGTCACCAGGCTGTACGACGCGACCTCCACGCTGCCCGTCTACCAGCCGGACCCCGGCACGGTCCGCGTCCTTCAGGTCTCCGACATCCACCTGAACCCCGCGGCCTGGCACATCATCGGTTCGCTGGTGGAGCAGTACCGGATCGACGTGATCATCGACTCCGGCGACACGATGGACCACGGCAGCGCCGCCGAGAACGCCTTCCTGGATCCGATCCCGGATCTCGGCGCGCCGTACGTCTGGGTGCGCGGCAATCACGACTCGTCCGCCACCCAGCGCTATCTCCAGGGCCTTGAGAACGTGCACGTGCTCGACGAGGGCCGCGCGGTCACCGTCGGCGGCCTGCGCGTGGCCGGGACGGGCGATCCCCAGTTCACCCCGGACCGCACGACGGTGCCGGGCGGTGATCCAGCCGAGCGCATGGCGGGTCTCCGCCTCGCCTCCGCCCTGCGCGACCAGCGGCGGGCGGGCACACCCGTCGATATCGCGGTCGCCCACAACCCGGTCGCGGCCCGCGAGACCGACGGCACGGTGCCACTCGTCCTCGCGGGCCACGTCCACCACCGCGAGAACGAACTGCTCCCGCTCGGCACCCGGCTCAAGATCGAGGGCTCCACGGGCGGCGGCGGTCTGCGCGCGGTCCAGAACGAGGAGCCGGAGAAGGTGCGTGCCTCCGTCCTCTATCTCGACCGCGGCACTCGCGCTCTCCAGGCCTGGGACGAGATCACCCTGGGCGGTCTCGGCCTGACGACAGCCGAGGTCAGCCGCCATCTGGCAGCCCCCGCACACCCGGGATCGGGCCCCTCGGCGCCCCCGAGCGGACCTGCCCCGTAAACCGTTTTGGCGATAGCTCTCCGCATCCCATATGCTTCTCACGTCCCCGACACGCTGCGAAGCGCACACGGCGGGCCTTTAGCCCTCATCGTCTAGTGGCCCAGGACGCCGCCCTTTCAAGGCGGTAGCACGGGTTCGAATCCCGTTGGGGGCACGCACAACCGTGTGCGAGACTAGTTCTCGCACAATGCATCACCTCTGGTCCTGTGGAGCAGTTTGGAGTGCTCGCCACCCTGTCAAGGTGGAGGCCGCGGGTTCAAATCCCGTCAGGACCGCTGCGACTCGTCAGAGTCGCGTGGCTGGGTAGCTCAGTTGGTACGAGCGTCCGCCTGAAAAGCGGAAGGTCGCCGGTTCGACCCCGGCCCCAGCCACCGCAGCCCGTCAGGGCAGACACCCCCGTCGAAGACATTCGGCGGGGGTGTTCTCGTGTCGGTTACGCCAATCGGTTACGCCAACCCGTACGCCGGTTCCTGGGCCCTTCCGGTCAGCGCGTCCGCTTGAAGGAGCCGAAGGACTCCCGGATGTCGCCGACGAGCAGCTCCGGGGCTTCCATCGCGAGGAAGTGGCCGCCGCGGTCGAGTTCGGTCCACCGCACGATGTCGTGGTCGCGTTCGGCCCAGCGGCGGATGGTCACATCGTTGGTGGAGAGCAGCACGGCGGTGGGCACGGTCCCCCGTCGACCGGCTGCCGCCCAGTCGCCCTGGCCGTCGCTCCATCCGGTGCCGTCTGCGGCGCCGGAGCCCGCCCGGTCGCTGGTCGCGGCTTCACTCCAGCTGTCGGCGGAGATCTCCTCGTAGTAGACCTGAGCGGCCGAGGCGGCGGTGGCGGTCAGCCAGTACAGCGAGACCTCGGTCAGGATGCGATCGCGGTGGATGCTGTCCTCGGGCAGGGCGTCTTCCGGGGCGGTGAGCTCCTTGAACTTCTCCACGACCCAGGCCAGCTGACCGACGGGAGAGTCGGTCAGGGCGTAGGCCACCGTCTGCGGACGCTTGGAGTTGCACTGCAGATAGGCGTCGTTGGCGTTCTGCAGGCGATGCCAGCGCCGCTGTTCGGCGTCCGTCAGGCCGTCCAGTTCGCCGTCCGCTCCGATGGGAAAGGCGATCATGGCGTTCACATGGACGCCGATCACCTGGTCCGGTGCCTGTCGGGCCATCTCCGGGGCGACCCAGGAACCGGTGTCGTAGCCATGGACTCCGTAGCGCGGGTAGCCGATGCGGGCCATCAGCCGGGTGAGTGCCCCAGCCATCCGGGCCGTGCCCATACCCGGCCCGGCCAGCGGGGTGGAGAAGGCGAACCCCGGCAGCGAGGGGATGACCAGGTGGAAGGCGTCGGCCGGAGAACCGCCGTGTGCCTCGGGATCTGACAGCGGCCCGATGACGTCGAGGAAGTCCGCCACCGAGCCCGGCCAGCCGTGCAGCAGCATCAGCGGCGTGGCGTCGGGCCTTGGCGAGCGCACATGCAGGAAATGGAGGTTCTGCCCGTCGATCGCGGTCATGTACTGCGGGAGAGCGTTGAGTGCCGCCTCGTGGGACCGCCAGTCGTAGACGGTGCGCCAGTACTCGGCCAGGTCCTTCAGATAGGCCACCGGGACGCCTCGGGTCCAGCCGACTCCCGGCAGTTCGTCCGGCCATCGGGTGGCGGCCAGGCGGGCTCGAAGGTCATCGAGCCGGGCTTGCGGTATGTCGATGCGGAAGGGACGGATACCGCTGGGTGCCGTGTTCGTCATGCCCCGACGCTAGGGTCCGCTTAGGTCAGTTCCGGTCCTCGCCTTCGGGCAGTCTTTCGGCATGCTGGAGACCTCTGGGCGGCTGCTGAAGCTGCTCTCCCTGCTGCAGGCCCACCGCGACCGGTCCGGGGCCGAACTCGCCGGACGCCTCGGCGTCAGCCGACGCACCCTGCGCCGCGATGTGGAGCGGCTGCGTGCGCTCGGCTACCCGGTGCAGGCCACCCAGGGCACCCCGGGCTACCGGCTCGGAGCCGGGGCCGCCCTGCCGCCGCTGCTGCTCGACGACGACGAGGCCGTCGCCGTCGTCGTCGGTCTGCGCACCGCGGCCGGTGGTTCGGTCACCGGTATCGAGGAGTCCTCGGTGCGTGCGCTCACCAAGCTGGAGCAGATACTCCCGCCCCGGCTGCGGTACCGGGTGCACACCCTGCACACCGCCACCGTCCGGGCCGGCGACGCTCCGGGCGCCAAGGTCTCAGCGGACACCCTCATGGCAATCGCCGAGGCGTGCCGTCGACATGAACGACTGCGCTTCGACTACGCAGGGCCTCGCAACGGCCGCAGCACACGCCTGGTCGAGCCGCACAGCCTCGTCAGCTTCGACCGCCACTGGTACCTGGTCGCCTGGGACACGGACCGCGCCGACTGGCGCACCTTCCGCGTCGACAGGGTCACTCCGCGCACCCCGACCGGACCGCGGTTCACACGCCGCGAGCTGCCCGGTGCCGACGTGGCCGGCTACCTTGCCGACCGGCTGTCGTCGCGGACCTGGCCTTTCCAGGCCACCGTCACCCTGCACGAGCCCGCCGCGAGGGTCACCGACCGTATCTGGCCCGGTATGGGTGTCGTCGAACCCGTCGACGACGAGAGCTGCCTCCTGCACCTTGGCGCCGACACCCCCCGTGATCTCGCATGGATGATCACCTCGGTCGACACCGATTTCAGCCTCACCGACGCACCACCCGGACTTGCCGACGCCCTGCGAGCCCACGCTGCCCGCTGCCTCGACGCCGTACGCGACGCATGAGCGCCCCTCAGGCACTCGGCCGGGAGGGTCGTGCGGCGGCTCGGCCGCGCCGCCGCCAGGTCCGCACCGCGGGGACGACCCCGGCGGCCAAGGCCGTCAGGGTGACCAGCGCCCAGTCGGGGACCGCCTGGCCGACGCCGACCACCCGCTGCTCCAGCGCGTACGACATATCGACCGGTAGCGGCCCGGGCAGCGCGGTCGTCCCGTCGAAGACGAGGAAGAGGACACCCAAGGTGACGAAGAACAGCCCTGACAGCGCGGATGCCGTATGCACCTCGAAGCGGCCGGCGGCGAGACGGATCGTGCGGCCACGCAGCCAGCGGCGCTCGCCGAGTCGGCAGTGCTCCCACAGCAGCGCGAGCACGAACAGCGGTACGGCCATCCCGAGGGCGTAGACGGCGAGCAGAAAACCCCCGTAGGCGGGGCTGCCGGTCAGCGCAGCCACCGTCAGGACGCTCCCGAGGATGGGGCCCGCGCAGAATCCGGCGAGTCCGTAGACCGTGCCCAGGGCATAGACGGAGAGGGCGGTTGTGGGCCGGATACGGCCGCCTGCCTCGGCAAGCCGGCGCGGCGCGAAGCCCCGGCCCAGGATCTGGGCCACGCCGAGCGCGACGATAAGCCAGCCGCCGGTCGCGACCAGCAGGTCGCGGTGCCCGTAGAAGAGCCGCCCGGCGAACGAACCCGCGACACCGAGCGGCACCAGTGTGGTCGCCAGCCCCGCGTAGAAGACGCCGGTACGGGCGACGAGCCGGGTCGTGGAGTCGATCGAGTACGCGAAGAACGCCGGGAGGAGGAGGGCGCTGCACGGACTGAGCAGCGCGAGCAGACCACCGATGAAGGCGGCGAGATAGCCGATGCCGGTCATCGGACGACGTCCTGCCGTGCGGCCCCGGGCGTCTCGGTCGGGCCCGGAGCGGCTGAGTTCGCAGCGGCCGGGCTCGTCGCAGCCGGGCTGGGGCCGTCCGGGCCCGCCGCCATCCCGGGGTCGGCGGACTCGCGCGCCGTCTCGATCAGCTCCACGAAAGTGCCCTCCGGCTGCGCCCCCGCGATCGGGCGCCCGTTGACCAGGAACGACGGCGTGGCGGTCGCACCCAGTGCATAGGCCTCCTCCTCGTCCCTGGCCACCGCCTGCCGGGCCGCCTTGCTGTCCGCGTCGCCCGCGAAGCGGTCCAGGTCCTTCACTCCCGCCTGCCGGGCGAGCTCCCGCAGCCGTTCGGCACCGAAGCCCTTCTCGCTGCCGCCCGTGGCGTACACCGCGTCATGGAACTGCCAGAACCGGCCCTGCTGCCCAGCCGCCCATGAGGCGCGCGCGGCGGTCTGCGACTCGTCGCCGAAGACCGGGAAGTTGCGCCACTCGATGCGCAGGGTGCCCTCGTCGACGTAACGCTTCACCAGTGCAGGCTGGGTGTCGCGGGCGAACTTGGCGCAGTAGCCGCACTTGAAGTCGGCGTACTCGATCATCACCACGGGTGCGTCCGCCCGGCCGAGCGCCATGGGGTCGCCGGGGGCGCGCCGGGCGAGCTTCTCCAGCTCCGGATAGACCCCGGAGTCGGGCGCGCTGGACTCCGCCGTGCGGTCGCCGGAGTTCGCCGCCGGCGGCTCGGAGCGGGTGGCGGTGTACGAGACGACACCCAGCACCACCGCGACCGCGGCCACCCCCGCGCCGAGCACGAAGGGCTTAAGGGATTCTGGCATGCGGCGGAGTCCCTCCGTGTCCGATACAGCCGCTTACATCCATGTACATCCGGATTGATGTGATCGTCATCGTACGGGGCCGTACTCGGCGCACCCGGCAGCCCGCCCGGGCGGCGCCGGGAATCAGTCGGAAATGGGTTCGCCACTGCGTTCGCGCGGGTGCGATCCTGGGTTCCGTATGTCTACTTCCTTTGCCGATCTCCAGACCCAGCTGGCCGAGATCTCGCTGCGCGACGCGCACCGGCTCGGCCGGCGGCTCGAAGGCACCCGCCGTATCCGCAAGCCCGAAGCCCGGCAGGCAGTGCTGGACGAGATCGCGGCGGAGGTCGCCACGGCCGCCGGCCGCTTCGCCGAGCGCGCGGCACGGGTGCCCGATGTGAGCTACCCCGAGCAGCTCCCGGTCAGTCAGAAGAAGGACGAGATCCTCGAGGCGATACGGGACCACCAGGTCGTGATCGTCGCGGGTGAGACGGGTTCCGGAAAGACCACCCAGATCCCCAAGATCTGCCTGGAGCTGGGCCGTGGCGTGCGCGGCATGATCGGGCACACCCAGCCCCGCCGGATCGCGGCCCGTACGGTCGCCGAGCGGGTCGCCCACGAGCTGCGCAGCCCGCTCGGGGAGGCGGTGGGCTGGAAGGTCAGGTTCACCGACCAGGTGAATCCGGACGCCACCTTCGTGAAGCTGATGACGGACGGCATCCTGCTCGCGGAGATCCAGACGGACCGTGAGCTTCGCGCATACGACACGATCATCATCGATGAGGCCCATGAGCGGTCCCTCAACATCGACTTCCTGCTCGGCTATCTGTCGCAGCTGTTGCCGAAGCGCCCCGACCTCAAGGTGGTCATCACCTCGGCGACCATCGACCCCGAGCGCTTCTCGCGGCACTTCGGGGACGCCCCGATCGTGGAGGTCAGCGGGCGTACATACCCGGTGGAGGTGCGTTACCGCCCTCTCCTCGAAGAGGCCGAAGAGGAGTCCGCGGACTCCGACCGCGACCAGATCACCGCGATCTGCGACGCGGTCGACGAGCTCCAGAAGGAAGGTCCGGGGGACATCCTGGTCTTCCTGTCCGGTGAGCGGGAGATCCGCGACACCGCGGACGCCCTGAACAAGAAGAACCTGCGCTTCACCGAGGTGCTCCCGCTCTACGCCCGGCTCTCGCACGCCGAGCAGCACCGCGTGTTCCAGCCGCATACCGGCCGCCGTGTCGTCCTCGCCACGAACGTCGCGGAGACCTCGCTGACGGTCCCCGGCATCAAGTACGTGATCGACCCGGGCACCGCCCGCATCTCCCGCTACAGCCATCGCACCAAGGTCCAGCGGCTGCCCATCGAGGCAGTCAGCCAGGCCAGCGCGAACCAGCGCAAGGGCCGCTGCGGCCGGACGTCCGACGGCGTCTGCATCCGCCTGTACAGCGAGGACGACTTCCTGTCCCGGCCTGAGTTCACGGACGCGGAGATCCTCCGTACCAACCTGGCGTCCGTCATCCTCCAGATGACCGCCGCCGGGCTGGGGGACATCGAGAAGTTCCCCTTCATCGACCCGCCGGACCACCGCAACATCCGCGACGGTGTGCAGCTCCTCCACGAGCTGGGCGCGCTGGACCCCGGGGAGAAGGACCCCAAGAAGCGGCTGACGCAGCTTGGCCGCAAGCTGGCCCAGCTTCCGGTCGACCCCCGGCTGGCCCGGATGGTCATCGAAGCCGACCGGAACGGCTGTGTCCGCGAGGTCATGGTGATCGCCGCCGCGCTGTCCATCCAGGACCCGCGCGAGCGGCCCTCCGACAAGCAGGCGCAGGCCGACCAGCAGCACGCCCGCTTCAAGGACGAGACCAGCGACTTCCTCGCCTTCCTCAACCTCTGGCGCTATGTGCGCGAGCAGCAGAAGGAGCGCGGCTCGTCCAGCTTCCGCCGGATGTGCAAGCAGGAGTACCTGAATTTCCTGCGGATCCGCGAATGGCAGGACATCTACGCCCAGCTCCGCACGGTCGCCAAGCAGATGGGCCTCCATCTCGAGGAGCCTTCGGCGGGCACCGCCGCCCCGGACCAGGCCGTACATGTCTCGCTGCTCGCCGGGCTGCTCTCCCATGTCGGGATGAAGGACATCAAGGACGCGGGGCGGGACGGAGCCAGGGAGGGCGGGAAGAGCACAGGGAAGAACGAGTACCTGGGTGCCCGGAACGCCAAGTTCGCCGTCTTCCCCGGTTCCGCGCTCTTCAAGAAGCCGCCGCGTTTCCTGATGTCCGCCGAACTGGTCGAGACCTCGCGCCTGTGGGCCAGGGTCAACGCGAAGATCGAGCCCGAGTGGATCGAGCCGCTCGCCGGGCATCTGGTCAAGCGCACCTACAGCGAGCCCCACTGGGAGAAGGATCAGGCGGCGGTGATGGCGTACGAGAAGGTCACGCTGTACGGCGTACCGATCGTCGCCCAGCGCAAGGTGAACTACGGCCGGATCGACGCGGAGACAAGCCGGGAGCTGTTCATCCGCCATGCCCTTGTCGAGGGCGACTGGCGTACGCACCACAAGTTCTACGCGGACAACCGCAAGCTCCTCACCGAGGTGGAGGAGCTTGAGCACCGGGCCCGCCGCCGGGACATCCTCGTGGACGACGAGACGCTGTTCGACTTCTACGACCAGCGGGTGCCCGAGCATGTGGTGTCCGGGGCCCACTTCGACTCCTGGTGGAAGCACAAGCGCCGTGAGCAGCCGGAGCTGCTCGATTTCGAGCGCGAAATGCTCATCAACGAGAAGGCCGGGGCGGTCACCAAGGACGACTATCCGGACTCATGGCGGCAGGGACAGCTCAAGTTCCGGGTCACCTACCAGTTCGAACCCGGCACGGACGCTGATGGTGTCACCGTCCATATCCCGCTCCAGGTACTCAACCAGGTGACGGACGAGGGCTTCGACTGGCAGATCCCCGGTCTGCGCGAGGAGGTCGTCACCGAGCTGATCCGCTCGCTGCCCAAGCCGATCCGCCGCCACTACGTGCCCGCTCCGGACTATGCGAGAGCCTTCCTGGAGAAGGCGGTGCCCTTGCAGGAGCCGCTGCCGGTGACGCTGGCGCGGGGGCTCCAGCGCATGGTGGGTGTGCCGGTCACAGCCGACGACTTCGAGATCGCCAAGGTCCCGGACCATCTGAAGATCACTTTTCGGATCGTCGACGAACGCCGTCGCACCCTCGCCGAGGACAAGGATCTGGAAGCCCTGCGGCTGCGGCTCAAGCCCAAGGCCCGGCAGGCACTCTCCAAAGCAGCGGCGGCCACGGCCGAGCGCTCGGGCGGTGCCTCGATCGAGCGCACCGGTCTGAAGGACTGGACGATCGGGACCCTCCCGAAGATCTTCGAGACCCGCCGCGCCGGCCAGCCCGTCAAGGCCTACCCGGCTCTGGTGGACTCCGGTGAGAGCGTCTCCGTACGCCTCTTCGACACCGAGGCCGAGCAGCAGCAGGCCATGCGGCAGGGCATCCGCCGGCTGATCATGCTGAACATCCCGGTCAACCCGGCGAAGTTCGCGTCCGAGCGGCTGACGAACCAGCAGAAGCTCGCTCTCTCGCGCAATCCGCACGGTTCGATCCAGGCGCTGTTCGACGACTGCGCCGCCGCCGCCGCGGACCGGCTGATCGCCGAGCACGGCGGTCCGGCCTGGGACGAGGAGGCGTTCCGCAAGCTGTTCGACAGGGTGCGCGCCGACATCGTAGACACGACCGTGCGGACCGTGGACCAGGTAGGGCAGATCCTGGCCGCCTGGCAGGCCTGTGAGCGGCGTCTCAAGGCCACCAGCAGCCTGGTCCTGATCAACAACGTCCAGGACGTACGGGAGCAGCTGGCGGCCCTCATGCCCGCGGGCTTCGTCACCCGCACGGGGCTGCGGCGGCTGGGCGACCTGATGCGCTACCTGGTCGCGGTGGACCGCCGGCTCCAGCAGATGCCGACGTCCGTGCAGCGCGACACCACGCGTATGGAGAAGGTCCATGAGATGCGGGACGAGTACGCCTGGCTGCTGGAGCAGCTGCCCAAGGGGCGCCCGATGCCCCAGGAGGTGCTGGAGATCCGCTGGATGATCGAGGAGCTGCGCGTGAGCTATTTCGCGCATGCGCTCGGAACGGCGTACCCGGTCTCGGACAAGCGGATCGTCAAGGCGATCGACGCCGCGGCACCGTGACATCGCCGTCGCCATCAGTGAGTTCGACCTGACCCTCTGACCTGCTGTACAGTCTCTCTCGCAGCCAAGGAACGAACGGCTGCGAAACCTGGTCCTGTGGAGCAGTTTGGAGTGCTCGCCACCCTGTCAAGGTGGAGGCCGCGGGTTCAAATCCCGTCAGGACCGCAGCAATCAGAAGGCCCGCATCGTTTGGTGCGGGCCTTCTGCCGTCTCCTCGACATGCGGGCGACCCGCACCGCGCCGGAGCCCCGCGGCTCACCACAAGCACCCCGGCCTCTCCGCCCGCGGGCTTCTCCCAGCCCCCTCCCAGCCCTCGCTCGGATCCCTCCCGGGTTCTCGCGGCTTCCTGCAGCTCCCCCTGGGCTTCCCCTCAGCTCCCCCTCGAGCCCTCTCGAACCCCGTCAGCCGCTCCCGGCCTCCCTGGCGCCTTCTGCCGTATTGACGGGGCCACTTGCCACCGGTACCCAGACATGACAGGGGCACACGGCCCGGACCGCGGAGGTGGCGCATGGCGGCATCCACAGTGAGGCACGAGACCCGGGCGCTGCTGCGCGCCCATCTGGCGGCCGTCTCCGGCTATCGGCACCTCACCCGGCACTGTCCGGTCTGCCACCGGCTGCTGCGCCTCGCGATGGAGCCGACAGAACCCGCCGAGCCCACGGGTTCCACGGCGGCATCCGCAGCGGAGTCGTCCAGGGGGTCCACAGCACCGACCGAGCCGCCGGAGTCCGACGGAGGCACCAGCGAGGACGAGCACGGCGATCCTCGCACCATGTGACGGGAGTCACCGGATGAGTTTCGCGAACAGGTGGACTTATCCGTCCCCTACAAAGGGCCGATTTAATATGTGCAATTGCACGTTCTACCGAGAGATTCCGCGCGCACAAAAAAGATCGCGCTGGACCCGGCGGAGTCCAGCGCGATCGACGACGAAGTCCTGTTGGGGCAGGTGCACGCCGTGTCGAGCTCAGGTGCGGGCTGCGGGGATGGGGGCCCCGGCTATGCCCGGCTTTCGGGGTGTCAGGCCTCGCTGCGCTGCTGCGGAATACCCGCAAGCAGTGCGCGGACCTCTGCCTCGCGGTACCGGCGATGTCCACCAAGCGTGCGGATGGACGTGAGCTTGCCAGCCTTGGCCCAGCGTGTGACCGTCTTCGGGTCCACGCGGAACATCGTGGCGACCTCAGCCGGGGTCAGCAGCGGCTCGGCATCAGGGGTGCGAGCGGTCATGAGCGGCCTCCTCGGGAGAACCGAACCTTCTCGGTTCTTTCCTCTAAATTCTGCACCTTGACCCGCGTTGCCCGAAATGGCGGACGCGGGCCGAGTCGGTTATAGGACGAACGGCTTGTCCTCGGCACTACAACTACACCATCTGTCCAGCCACGTCGGCCAAACCGATGGAATTGCCCCCTCAGGTGTTCATCAGCGGCGGAAGCCGATGGACCTGCGCATAGCGGACAGTCACGTCACAGTGACGATCAGTCACAGAGCGATCAGGAGTCATCAGACCCCCCATAGCGTGCAATGCAGAGCAATCCACCCTGTTACGGGTGGAAGGAACCCTCCCCGGACTCCTTGTCCTATTTTGGCACGAGGGCGTGCGATGAACGCAAGGGACGACTTAGTGCTGTCCGTCACGCTTGGCGCTCTTCGCACCCTTGGGCGGCATGACCCAAAGGTCCGGATAGGGCTATCCCGATAGCTGCCCACAACCGGCCGCACCCACGCATATCCGCGCACACCCGCCCGGGTGCCGGACCGTCAGTTCGCGAACTGACGGTCTCGGACCGCCCGCCACCGCTCGGTGAGCCGCCCGTACGCCTCCCCGGCGCCTTCGCCGTCCCCGTCCCGCAGTGCGGCGATCCCCTCGGCGACATCCGCCGCCGAACGGTCGTCGGCGAGCTGCTCCGAAGGCAGGGCATGCACCAGCCCGCCGTAGTCGAGTTCGACCAGGGAGCGCGGATGGAACTCCTCCAGCCAGCGCCCCACGTCCACCAGCCCCTCCGTGAGCGGACCCTCGTCGATGGTCTCCCGCAGGGTCTTCAGGGCCCGTGCCAACCTGCGCCGGGCCTGCACCATCGGTGTCCGGTAGCGCAGCAGCGGCGGCTCGCCGGGCACCTCGCCGGGCTCGTACTCCCGCTCCTCGTCGGCGAACAAGGTGAACCAGCGCACCGGCACCTGCCACACCGCCGTCCTGATCCACGGCCGTGCGTCGGGATGGCGCTCACGCCAGGCCTCGTAGTCCGCGGTGGCCTGGCCCCGCACCACCGGCGGCAGCACGGCGTCCAGCACCGGCACCGGGAACATCTCCGGCAGCTCTTTCAGGGCAAGCCAGCCCCGCAGCCTGGTGCGCCAAGGGCAGACACAGACCACCCCGTCCACCTCCGTGACGAAGGCTTCCGGGCTCTCGTGCGCCGGGACCGGCATCGGCGGGGTGGGGAGCAAGTCGGCGAGCGAGCGTCGCAGTTCGTCCTGGGCCGTGGGAGTCCGGCCGCTGCGGGCATAGCGCGCCCAGTGATCACGCTCGGGCTCGGGAAACGCCGCCAGGGGCTCGTACACCCGCAGGTAGGCGGCATAGGGAACGAGCACAGAGGTGACGGCCGGCATGTCGCAGATCCTTCCACGCGCGTACAGGGGCGTACACGGGCGTACTCCGGGAGAGGGTGATCCTCGGCACTGGCTCGGATCTACGCACCCGTAGGACTTACTCTCTTGCCCAACCGGTCCCTCCCCCACCCATCCCCGGCCACAAGCACGGGGGCGGCGCGGGAAGGGCCCACCACCGCCGCTTCGTATCTTGGGAGTCACCACCGTGACCGATGTAACCGGCGCCCCTGTCGACGTACTGCACACCCTGTTCCGCTCGGACCAGGGCGGCCACGAGCAAGTCGTGCTGTGCCAGGACCGTGCCAGTGGCCTGAAGGCCGTTATCGCCATCCACTCGACCGCCCTGGGCCCGGCCCTCGGCGGCACGCGCTTCTACCCCTACGCCAGTGAGGACGACGCCGTCGCCGACGCGCTGAACCTCTCGCGCGGGATGTCGTACAAGAACGCCATGGCCGGGCTCGACCACGGCGGCGGCAAGGCCGTGATCATAGGCGACCCGGAGCGGATCAAGTCCGAGGAGCTGCTGCTGGCGTACGGGCGCTTCGTCGCCTCGCTCGGTGGCCGCTACGTCACCGCCTGCGACGTCGGCACCTATGTCGCCGACATGGACATCGTGGCCCGTACGAACAAGTGGACCACCGGCCGCTCCCCGGAGAACGGCGGCGCCGGCGACTCCTCCGTGCTCACCGCGTACGGGGTCTTCCAGGGCATGCGCGCCTCCGCGCAGCACCAGTGGGGCGACCCCACCCTGCGCGGGCGCAAGGTCGGTGTCGCGGGCGTCGGCAAGGTCGGCCACTACCTGGTCGGGCATCTCGTCCAGGATGGCGCCGATGTGGTCGTCACCGATGTGCGGGACGAGTCGCTGCGCCGGATCACCGAGATGTTCCCGCAGGTCACCGTCGCCAAGGACACCGCCGCGCTGATCCGCACCGAGGGCCTGGACATCTACGCGCCGTGCGCGCTCGGCGGTGCGCTCGACGACGAGACCGTGCCCGCGCTCACCGCCAAGGTGGTCTGCGGCGCGGCCAACAACCAGCTCGCGCACCCCGGTGTCGAGAAGGACCTGGCCGATCGCCACATCCTTTACGCGCCCGACTACGTGGTAAACGCGGGCGGTGTCATCCAGGTCGCGGACGAGCTGCACGGCTTCGACTTCGACCGCTGCAAGGCCAAGGCCGCGAAGATCTTCGACACCACGCTGGCGATATTCGCACGTGCGAAGGACGACGGTATTCCGCCGGCCGCCGCGGCCGACCGGATCGCCGAGCAGCGGATGGCGGACGCGCGCCGCGCGTAGCGGGCCCGGCACGCACCGCGCAGTCGAGCGTTTGAGGCTGGGTCCGGTCGGATAGCGGCTGGATCCAGCCGGTTCCGGCCGGGTCTGGCCGGGTCTGGCCCGGTGGACCGAGCGGTTTGACAGGGCTGGCCGATCAAACAGCCGGGCAGTCGCGCACACGGTCGCGGGGGGGGCGGGCGGGCGCTATTAAAAACGGGCGGGCGGGGGGCGGGGCGCTAAGAGTGTTTTATAGAATGTTTATCTCGCTCTGGGGGGGGGGGGGGCGGGGTGTG
>NZ_JBHXFA010000145.1:10633-18729 GCF_042724175.1 Streptomyces sp. NPDC127084 | reverse complement strand
GCACCGGAGTGCCGTGCCTCTGCACGGACCAGGTTCCGTCAGGCCGTGCCCAGGTGTCGGACGACTCGGTACGCGCCGAGGTGAGTTCGTAGGGAGTGCCCGTGGCCTTCGCCTGCTGGAGCGCGTAGTCCTCTTCGCTGAGAGAACCGTCGGCGACAGCGTCCGATGTCATGGCGGCGGGGACCGCTGCGGTTGCGATGGACGACGCGCCAAGGAGCTCTGACGCAATCGTCGCCCCCGCCAAGCAGATGGAAAGCGAGCGTATGGAATGCCATCTTGGCCAAGCGCCTCTGCGGGATCTTATCTGTAGCACGCGCACCTCTCAACATCCGTATTCGAGCGCACTCTATACATTCATTCGGATTGACGCTCTGTCCCTCACCAGCCTGGAGGGGAGCACCTGTCAGCCTTCGGCGCTCGCTCAGGTATTGACGGATGGTGGGGGTTGAGGCACTTTCAGAAGCGCGGATCGGCGGTCGTCTTGACTGCCGCGATCGGGGTGGGTGTGGGGGTGCTGCCGACCGCGTCCGCGACACCAAGTTCGGATGAAAGAATTCCGCTTCCAATTTGAAACAGCCAAAAGCTGTTCCGGTTGTGTCGGCAAGGCGGGGGCGCCAAGAAGTCTGACTTGGCGGCGGTTCATGCGTGGAAGGGTGCGCCGAAGGTCTCGTGGCCCGCAGCCGAGGCCGCCCCGGTCCGTGTCGAAGTCGACTACTCGTCCTTCAGGGGAGCCTACGGCGGCGACTGTGCCGCGCGGCTGCGTCTGGTGGAGCTGCGGGCGTGCGCGCTGACAACGCCAGATCAGGCGAAGTGCCGTATCCGGAAGCCGGTTCCGACCTGGAGCGAGGTACGTGCGAGCAAGCTCTCCACGCCGTGGACCGATGGGACTTCGACGGGGGGATGGTCGGAGGTGGCCAGCGGTGAGAGCGACGACACAAACGACCGCTTCGCCGAGCTCGGCCGGGCCGCACCGTTTCTGACGTCCGGGAGTGCCGCCGACGACACATGCACGGTGCGGCGCGAGACCGAGCAGATCACCGCGCGATTCCCGGCGGTCAGGGAACCCGTATCCACGTCATGGTGCGGAATCGAGCCCGAGGTCGACAACTCCCGAATACCGGTGCAGGCCGATATCCCTCTCGTCGGCGTGCTCAACGCCGTGGACGACGAGGCCGTGCTGAAAGATCTCGAATACCCCGGTCTGCGGTTCAAACCCGCTGAGCCCAGCACGTACCCGCGGAGATCGCGAAGCTGCTTCCCGAAAAAGCCGAGTGGATGATGAGTGAGCAGGTGAACGACCGCATGACGGAGGAGCTCCACTTCGGATACTTCTACTACGACAAGCAGAGCGGCCGGGTGCTGTTCGACTGCTCGAACCCGCGCCGCGAGGACGACCCCGCACGCGTGGTGACTGTCGGCTGACCCGACGGCAGGGCACCTGCCACGGACACCGGTGGGTCTTTCCGGGGCTGGTACTTCGCCCCGCCGTGCAACGGCGGAGCGAAGTACTGTCGGGCCCGGACCAGGTGTCGAGCCCGACTTCGCCGATCAGCGGACAGCGCTGCCGCGAGACCCTCTCGCAGATCTTTGACGAAATACTCGGGAACCTCCAGCGAATCAAAATGTCCTCGATTTCAGGCGACACCCATCGGATGATTCTTCGGTGCCGCTCCTGTGTCCAGGGGCGCGGACACTTCTCCATATCGCGGAGGATACGTACTGATTCCGACGGGAAGTCGACCCGAATTTCGGGGTCCAGCGAGTCGTGGATCTCGTGGTAAACGCGGGCCGACGGCGCACCGGATCGTGTCAGCCAATACAGGGTGACGTTGTCAAGTACGCTGTCCATGGAAATCCTCTCGAACGGGTTGTCTTCGGTGACTGTCCACTCAGTGAACTTGTCAAGGGTCCAGGCGGGAAGCCCGACCGGTGAGTCGAAGGCTGATTCGCGTGCGCCGCGTGGTGGCGCCAGAGATCGCAGAACCCCGGATCCGCGGAGTGATCGTCGTGCCGTGGTGCGCGACGCGGTCACGCGGCGCTGGTGCGTGACGCGTGCGTCGAAGCGCTTCGTTGCATAGATCTGCATAGCTGCGTATAGTCATGCCATCAAGTGCGGAGGAGCCGATGGTGGTACGTACAGCAGTCGCGGGAGCGAGTGGATACGCGGGCGGAGAACTGCTCCGGCTGCTGCTCGCCCACCCCGCCGTCGAGATCGGCGCGCTCACCGGTCACTCCAACGCCGGACAGCAGCTCGGCACCGTCCAGCCTCATCTGCTGCCGCTGGCGGACCGCGTGCTCGAACCCACCACGGCCGAGGTGCTCGCCGGACATGACGTCGTCTTCCTGGCGCTGCCGCACGGCCAGTCCGCGGCCGTCGCCGAACAGCTCGGCGACGATGTGCTCGTCATCGACATGGGCGCCGACTTCCGGCTCAAGGACCCGGCCGACTGGCAGCGCTTCTACGGCTCGTCCCACGCCGGGACCTGGCCGTACGGCCTCCCCGAGCTGCCGGGTGCCCGCGCCGCGCTGGAGGGGGCCAAGCGCATCGCGGTGCCCGGCTGCTACCCCACGGCCGTCTCGCTCGCGCTCTACCCCGCGTACACGGCCGGACTGGCCGAACCTGAGGCCGTGATCACCGCGGCGAGCGGTACCTCGGGCGCCGGAAAGGCACTCAAGCCCCATCTACTCGGCTCCGAGGTGATGGGCTCGATGAGCCCGTACGGCGTCGGCGGGGGGCACCGCCACACACCCGAGATGATCCAGAACCTCAGTGCCGCCGCCGGTGAACCGGTCACCGTGTCGTTCACTCCGACCCTCGCGCCCATGCCCCGCGGCATCCTGGCCACATGCAGCGCCAAGGCCAGGCCCGGCACCACGGCCGACGCGGTGCGTGCCGCCTACGAGAAGGCATTCGCGGACGAACCGTTCGTCCGGCTGCTCCCGGAGGGGCAGTGGCCCGCCACGGCGTCCGTCCACGGTTCCAACGCCGTTCAGGTCCAGGTCGCCCACGACCCCGCGGCCGGGCGCATCATCGCGATCAGCGCCATCGACAACCTCACCAAGGGCACGGCGGGCGGCGCCGTCCAGAGCATGAACATCGCCCTCGGACTCGACCAGACCACAGGACTCTCCACGATCGGAGTCGCGCCATGACGGTGACGGCAGCAAAGGGATTCACCGCCGCGGGTATCGCCGCCGGAATCAAGGAGAACGGCAACCCCGACCTCGCCCTCGTGGTCAACAACGGACCGCGCCGCGCCGCCGCCGGAGTCTTCACCTCCAACCGGGTCAAGGCCGCTCCCGTGCTGTGGTCCGAGCAGGTACTTAAGGGCGGCGAGGTCTCCGCCGTCGTGCTCAACTCAGGCGGCGCCAACGCCTGTACGGGCCCCAAGGGCTTCCAGGACACCCACGCCACCGCCGAGAAGGCCGCCGAGGTACTCGAAGACCACAGCGCGGGCGAGATCGCCGTCGCCTCCACCGGGCTCATCGGTGTCCTGCTGCCGATGGACAAGCTGCTCCCCGGCATCGAGAAGGCCGCGGCCGAGCTCAGCACGCACGGCGGCGAGAAGGCCGCGATCGCCATCAAGACCACCGACACCGTGCACAAAACCGCCGTGCACGAGGGCGACGGCTGGACCGTCGGTGGTATGGCCAAGGGTGCCGGAATGCTCGCGCCCGGCCTCGCCACCATGCTCGTCGTCCTCACCACGGACGCCGACCTCGGCAGCGACGTCCTGGACCGCGCACTGCGCGACGCCACCCGCGTCACCTTCGACCGGGTCGACTCCGACGGCTGTATGTCCACCAACGACACCGTGTTGCTGCTGGCTTCCGGCGCCTCCGGCGCGACCCCGGGGTACGACGACTTCGCCACCGCCGTTCGGACCGTCTGCGACGACCTCGCCCGCCAGCTCATCGGTGACGCCGAGGGCGCGTCCAAGGACATCCGCATCGAGGTGATCAACGCGGCGAGTGAGGACGACGCCGTCGAGGTGGGCCGCTCGATCGCCCGTAACAACCTCCTCAAGTGCGCCATCCACGGTGAGGACCCCAACTGGGGCCGGGTGCTGTCGGCGATCGGCACCACCGGGGCAGCCTTCGAACCCGACCGGCTGAGCGTCGCCATCAACGGTGTCTGGGTATGCAAGGGCGGCTCCGTCGGAGAGGACCGCGAGCTGGTCGACATGCGCTACCGCGAGGTGCGGATCACCGCGGACCTGGCGGCGGGCGGCGAGTCGGCCGTCATCTGGGCCAACGACCTCACCGCCGACTACGTACACGAGAACAGCGCCTACTCATCCTGAGGACCAGGGACAAGGGACCGATGAGCACTCGCAAGCACACCGCACTTCCCAAGGCGCAGACCTTGATCGAGGCGCTGCCGTGGCTCACCCGGCACCACGGCAGGACTGTCGTCATCAAGTTCGGCGGGAACGCCATGGTCGACGACGATCTCAAGGCGGCCTTCGCCCAGGACGTCGTCTTCCTGCGGCACGCCGGGCTCAAGCCCGTCGTGGTGCACGGCGGCGGGCCGCAGATCAGCGCCCAGCTCGACCGGCACGGCCTGGTCAGCGAGTTCAAGGCCGGGCTGCGGGTCACCACGTCCGAGGCGATGGACGTCGTACGGATGGTGCTCGCCGGCCAGGTCCAGCGAGAGCTGGTCGGGCTGCTCAACCAGCACGGTCCGCTCGCCGTCGGCCTCACCGGCGAGGACGCCCACACCATCACCGCCACCAAGCACCTCCCCACCATCGACGGGGAGCTCGTGGACATCGGCCGGGTCGGCGAGATCACCGAGATCGACACGGGGGCCATCGCGGCTCTGCTGGAGGACGGCCGTATCCCGGTGGTCTCCTCCATCGCCCGGTCCGCCGACGACGCCCATGTGTACAACGTCAACGCCGACACCGCCGCAGCGGCCCTCGCCGCCGCGCTCGGCGCCGAGACCCTGATGGTGCTCACCGACGTCGAAGGGCTCTACGAGGACTGGCCCCACAGCGACGAGGTGATCAGCCGCCTCACCGCGACCGAGCTGGAGAAGCTGCTGCCCGAACTGTCCAGCGGAATGGTGCCGAAGATGCAGGGCTGCCTGCACGCCGTACGGAACGGCGTCACCACCGCCCGGGTCATCGACGGCCGGGTGCCGCACTCCATCCTGCTGGAGATCTTCACCGACGAGGGCATCGGCACGATGGTCGTGCCCGACGGAACCGAACGCGACGTACCCGACCCGATCGAGGGGGCAGCCCTGTGACCGACGTCCACGCCCAGCGGGCAGAGCAGGCCCCGCACGGGCTTTCGCAGCGCTGGCAGGGCGCGATGATGGACAACTACGGCACCCCGCAACTGTCCCTGGTGCGCGGCCAGGGCGCGAGGGTGTGGGACGCCGACGGCACCGAGTACCTCGACTTCGTCGGCGGTATCGCCGTGAACGCGCTCGGACATGCCCACCCCGCCATCGTCGCGGCCGTCTCGCACCAGATCGCCTCGCTCGGCCATGTCTCCAACCTGTACGCGGCCGAACCTCCCGTCGCCCTCGCCGAACGGCTGCTGCGGCTCTTCGGCCGCCCCGGACGGGTCCTCTTCTGCAACTCGGGGGCCGAGGCCAACGAGGGCGCGTTCAAACTCGGCAGGCTCACCGGCCGCACCCGTATGGTCGCCACCGAGGGCGGCTTCCACGGCCGCACCATGGGTGCCCTGGCGCTCACCGGCCAGCCGGGCAAGCAGCAGCCGTTCCTCCCGCTGCCCGGCGACGTGACCCACGTGCCGTACGGGAACGCCGAAGCACTGCGCGCCGCGGTCACCACCGAAACCGCCCTGGTGATCATCGAACCGGTCCAGGGTGAGAACGGTGTCGTCGTCCCGCCCACCGGCTACCTCAAGGCCGCCCGCGAGATCACCCGGGCCACCGGCACCCTGCTGGTCCTGGACGAGGTGCAGACCGGCATCGGACGCACCGGCCACTGGTTCGCCCACCAGGCGGACGGCATCGAGCCGGACATCGTCACCCTCGCCAAGGGCCTGGGCGGCGGGCTGCCGCTCGGAGCCGTCGTCGCATTCGGCGAGGCCGCCGACCTGTTCAAGCCCGGTCAGCACGGCACGACCTTCGGCGGCAACCCGGTCGCCTGCGCCGCCGGGCTCGCCGTGCTCAGCACCCTGGACGGCACGCTGGACGAGGTTAAGCGGACCGGTGAGCGCCTCAGGAACGGAATCGAGTCGCTGGGCCACCCCACGGTCTCCCATGTCCGCGGTGCCGGCCTGCTGCTGGGTATCGTGCTCACGGAGCCGCTCGCCACCCAGGTGCAGCAGGCGGCTCAGGACGCCGGCCTGCTGGTCAACGCGCCCGCCCCCGACATCGTCAGGATCATGCCGCCGCTGATCATCGGCGACACGGAGGTGGATGCCTTCCTCCACGCGCTTCCCGGCATCCTCGACGCAGCACGGCACGGGGACGGACGATCCGGGGAATGAGACGACGATGACCGAGGCGCAGCACACCGAGAACTGGGGATCCTCCCAGACGGAGTCCGGGGGCGGGCCGTCCGTGCCGCAGACCCGCACGGCCCGCCATCGCCGGATCGTGGACATCCTCAACCGGCAGCCGGTGCGCTCACAGAGCCAGTTGGCGAAACTCCTCGCCGACGACGGACTCAGCGTCACCCAGGCCACCCTCTCCCGGGACCTGGACGAACTCGGCGCGGTGAAGATCCGCAACACCGGCGGCGAGCTGATCTACGCGGTGCCGAGCGAGGGCGGATTCCGCACTCCCCAGGCACCGCTCGGCGAGTCCGCCAAGGAGGAGCGGATGCGCCGGCTCTCCGGGGAACTGCTGATCTCGGCGGAGGCGTCGGCGAACCTGGTGGTGCTGCGTACCCCGCCTGGCGCGGCCCAGTTCCTGGCATCGGCCATCGACCAGGCCGAACTGCACGCCATTCTGGGCACGATCGCCGGCGACGACACACTGCTGCTCATCTCACGCGATCCGGTCGGCGGGCAGGCGCTCGCCGACCATCTGCTGCGGCTGGCGCAGAAGGAGCGCTAGGAAAGCCGCGGGTCCGTTCGGCTGCCTTCCTCACGCGAGCGTCACCGCGGTGGCGCTCGCGGACTGGGGCCCGGTCCCAGGACCGGTCAGGCGGCCTTGCCGTCCGGGCGGATCGGCGCCGTGGCCAGATGGCGGGTGAAGCCGCTGGTCTGCCAGATGCGGCCGTCCGCGGTGACGGCGAAAGCCTCCGTGTCGGGAAGCCCCTCCAGCCAGTCGCGGGCCCGGTCGCCCATGGCGTACGCCGCCGTGGCCCGGGCATCGGCCTGGGTGAGCCCGGGGCACACCACGGTCAGGGACGCGAGGGCCACCTCAGGAGGCTTGCCGGTGTACGGGTCCACGATATGGCAGCCGCGTTCGGCTGGGCCCGAGGTGGCGACGGCGAGGGTGCGATGGGCCTCGACCACCGCGACCAGGCCGCCGGGGCCCAGCGGATCGGAGATCCCGACCCGCCATGGACCGCCATGGAGCTGGATGTCGCCGCCGCCGTTCAGGCAGACCGCCGCCGCACCGGATGACACAAGCATCCGCACGGCGCGTTCCACCGCCCAGCCTTTGACCACACCGGTCGGGTCGAGGGCGTCGCCGGCGTAGCGCGCGGTGAAGTAGCCCTCGCTGAGCGACTCCTCGGCGACGCAGTGCCGCAGCACCTCGGTCACCTCCGCGTCGCAGTCCTCCAGCGCGAGTTCACCCCGGGCGAGTCTGCTGACCTGGCTCTCCGCGCGGTAGGTCGAGAAGACCTCGTCCACGTGGTGCAGACCGGCCACCGCCGCGGTCAGCCCGGCCCGTACCCGCTCCTCGTCCTGCGCGCCGAAGGTGCGGACGTCGAACGAGAACACCGTGCCCATCGCGTGCTCGACATGGCGCAGCCGCCCCTGGCCGCCCGCCGCCGTCACAGGCCGGCCTTGTCGATCGCGCTCTGGAGCGACTCGATGTAGCCCTGGCTGGTGTACGAGGCGCCGGAGACGGTGTCGATCTGGGCGCTCTGGGCGGTGATGGCGGCTTTGTTGAGCTGGGGGATGGCGTTGGCGGCGATCTTGCGGCTGTTGGCGTCGGT
>NZ_JBHXFA010000145.1:2354-10535 GCF_042724175.1 Streptomyces sp. NPDC127084 | reverse complement strand
CGGAGACGGTGTCGATCTGGGCGCTCTGGGCGGTGATGGCGGCTTTGTTGAGCTGGGGGATGGCGTTGGCGGCGATCTTGCGGCTGTTGGCGTCGGTATCGGGTGCCTTGACGGCTTCGACCGCGGTGATCCCGCCGCCGCTCATGGTCAGTTTGACCTGTACGGGGCCGTACTGGGTCTGTGCCTCGTCACCGAGCACCGTCTGCCCGCCCGCGGGCTGGACTCCGCTTCCCGCGGGCGCCGAAGCCCCCGGTGCGGCGGCGCCACCGGCTTGCGACGACGCGCCCGCCAGCGGTGCGCCCGGCTGCTTCATGGCGAGCAGGAGTACCACCGCCGAGGTGGTGCCGGCGACGGCGATCATGATCCGGCGCAGGGGATGCTTCCTCTTCACGGAGGGCCTCACATCTCGAAGGACTCGTGATGGATACGGCGGGCCGGTACGCCCGCCGCACGCAGTGCGGAGTAGGACTCCTCGGCGAGCCCGGGCGGTCCGCAGAGGTAGACGTCGTGCTCATCGATGTCCGGAAGGACCTGCTGGAGCCGTTCGGTGGTGATCTCGGGCCGTGCCCCGTCGGGCCCGTTGACGGCGTACATCAGCTTCGCTCCCCGTACCTCGGCGATCTCCCGCAGCTCGCTCCACAGCGCCAGGTCCTCGGTGCTTCCGGCCCGGTAGAGCAGGGTGAGATCGCCGGGGTTGCCGGGCAGGGTCTCGAACAGGGCACGCAGCGGGGTGATTCCGGCGCCACCGGCGATCAGCAGTACCTTGTTCCGACTGCGCCGCGCCGCGGTCATCGCGCCGTAGGGGCCTTCTGCCCACACCCTCGTCCCGGGCTCCAGCGCCGAGAGGGCCGTGCTGTGGTTGCCGGCCGCCTTGACGGTGATACGCAGCAGATCCGGGCGCGGCGGAGCGGACAGCGAGTACGGATTGGCGCTCCAGCGCAGGCCCTTGGTGAGGAACCGCCAGCGGAAGAAGTGACCCGCCTCCGCACCGAGCCGGTGCAGTCGGCGTCCGGTGATCAGCACGGATACCACCCCGGGCGCCTCCTCGACGACCGCCTCCACCTCCATGCGGTGCCAGAGGTTGAGCCGGACGGGTGCGAGCACCCGGTACCAGAGCAGCAGCGCCCCGACGGTTCCGTACATCGCGTACCAGACGGTACGGGCGGTCGGGTTGGCCACGAACTCGGCGCCGGTGGCCAGCTGGTGCCAGAACGTCAGATACACCGCGACGTAGGTGAGGAGGTGCAGGTAGTACCAGGCCTCGTAGCTGATCCGGCGGCGCACCATCCCGGCCGAGACGAAGCCGATCAGCAGGAAGAGCCCGGTGCCGACGGCTGCCTTGATCATCTCGGGGAAGTCGACCACGACGGTGACGGTCTGCTCGACGAAACCGGTACGGGCCTGGACGGCGTAACCCCACACGGTCAGGACGACATGGGCGACGATCAGACTGATCGCGTACCGTCCGCTCATCGCATGCCAGCGGGTGGCCCGGTCGGAGCCCACGCGCCGCTCCAGCGCGGGGACGCGGGCCATCTGGAGCACCACGAGCGCGATCATGTAGCCGCCGAGCAGCCCGGTGATCCGGCCGCCTCCGATCAGCCACTGGGCTGTGTCCATCCGCACGACCGCGGTGTTGTCCCACCACAGCCACAGCACGGCCAGCGCGCCCACCCACGCCAGTCCCAGCAGCACCGCTGCCGGATTCCGGCGCGGCTGGATCGCGCGCATGGTCTGGCGTCTGGCCGCCCGACCGCTCTGAATCATTGTCGCCACGGCTGCTCCTCGGCTGCTCCGCTTCGCTCACGTGAATACGGAGCAGCACGCCGGGCGGTTCAACGCCGGCGGAGGTACGCGAGAATCCCCGCCGACTGTTCCCGTACGCCGTGGCAGCGGCGCCGAGCGGGTCAGCCCCTGCGGGCCGGGAGGGGGAGCGGGAGCGCGGGGAGCCCGTCGAGGCTGACGCCGATGTGCGGCTTCTGCTCGCAGTACTCCGCGAACTCCTCGTCCGTCTTGCGCGCCAGGTACTCCGCGTGCTGGGTGCGCTCCTCGCGGTAGTCCATGAACGGGACTGCGAACCCGCAGGCGTCGCCGATCCGGCGCGCGCGTACGACGACGACCGCCCGGGCACCGGCGCCGTCGGCCTCGCCGAAGAGCGGGATCAGCTCACACCACCGCGGATCGTCACGAAACACCGCCTCCCCCTCGCCGTGCACCCGCAGCACCTTCGGCGGGCCGCTGAAAGCACACCACATCAGCGTGATGCGGCCGTTCTCGCGGAGGTGCGCGATGGTCTCGGCGCCACTGCCACCGAAGTCCAGGTAGGCCAGCGTCAGTTCGTCGATGACGACCAGGGTGCCCTTGCGGCCCTTGGGGGAGAGGTTGATGTGCCCGTCGCCTGCGAGCGGCGCGGTGGCGGTGAAGAACACCGGCTGCTCTTCGATGAACGTGCGAATGCGGCCTGTTATGCGCTCATACGTCTGTCCCATGTGCTGAATTGTCGGCGGGCTGGATGCCTGGTGTGCCTCCGGGGCGGCGAACGCCCGCCGCGCGGCTGTCTCGGCGCCCTCGGCGCCGGGTGCAGCCCGGGGCGTGCCGCGTCCGTGCCGCGTCCGTGCCGCGTCCAGCGCGGCGGCCGGACCGGCACCCCGCCAGTCAGGCGCTCCGCGAGTGCCGCGCTGAGGATGGCCTGCGTCTGCCCTGCCCCGATGTCCTGCCCCTGTGTCCCCGTGTCCGCCGCCGTACGTCCCGCGTTGTCCATGCCGCGGAACGTGGTGGGACGCACGGATTCCGGTTGAGCCATGCCTGCGTTGACAAACCATACAGAGGTCTGCATAGTTATACCCATCACGTCATGCACCGTAAGGAGAATCCCGTGACCGAGCGCGTCGTACTCGCCTACTCGGGCGGACTGGACACCTCCGTCGCCATCGGCTGGATCGCCGAGGAGACGGGCGCCGAGGTCATCGCCGTTGCCGTGGACGTCGGCCAGGGCGGCGAGGACCTGGACGTCATCCGCAAGCGCGCGCTCGACTGCGGTGCCGTCGAGGCGGAGGTCGCGGACGCCAGGGACGAGTTCGCCGATGAGTACTGCCTTCCGGCGATCAAGGCCAACGCCCTCTACATGGACCGCTACCCGCTGGTCTCCGCCCTCTCCCGGCCGACCATCGTCAAGCACCTCGTCGCCGCCGCGCAGAAGCACGGGGCCTCGATCGTCGCCCACGGCTGCACCGGCAAGGGCAACGACCAGGTGCGCTTCGAGGCCGGCATCGCCTCCCTCGCGCCCGACCTGAAGTGCATCGCCCCGGTCCGTGACTACGCCATGACCCGGGACAAGGCGATCGCCTTCTGTGAGGAGAAGCAGCTCCCGATCGCCACCACCAAGAAGTCGCCGTACTCCATCGACCAGAACGTCTTCGGGCGCGCCGTCGAGACCGGCTTCCTGGAGGACATCTGGAACGCGCCGATCGAGGACATCTACGAGTACACCTCCAACCCGGCCGCCCCGCGTGAGCCGGACGAGGTGATCGTCTCCTTCAAGGAGGGCGTGCCGGTCGCCATCGACGGCAAGCCCGTCACCGTCCTCCAGGCCATCCAGCAGCTCAACGAGCGCGCCGGAGCCCAGGGCATCGGCCGGATCGACATGGTCGAGGACCGCCTCGTCGGCATCAAGTCCCGCGAGGTCTACGAAGCTCCGGGCGCGATCGCGCTGATCACCGCCCACCAGGAGCTGGAGAGCGTCACGGTCGAGCGGGAGCTCGCCCGCTACAAGCGGCAGGTCGAGCAGCGCTGGGGCGAGCTCGTCTACGACGGCCTGTGGTTCTCTCCGCTCAAGCGGGCCCTGGACGGCTTCATCGACGAGGCCAACCAGCACGTCACCGGCGACATCCGGATGACCCTGCACGGCGGCCGTGCCGTGGTCACCGGCCGGAAGTCCGACGAGTCGCTGTACGACTTCAACCTCGCCACCTACGACTCGGGCGACACCTTCGACCAGTCCAAGGCGCAGGGCTTCATCGACATCTTCGGCCTGTCGTCGAAGATCGCCGCGCGGCGTGATCTGCAGGCATAGCCTGACGTTGACCTCGCCTGATTCTCTACGTGTACCGCCGCCTCCCCGCCGGTCAGTGGCTGGGAGGCGGCGGCATATCCAAAGCCCGGCACGGGTTCGGCAAGTCTTGAGGAGCAACAGCTGTGAGCAGCAACAGCGGCAACAACCAGGGTGACGTCCGGCTCTGGGGCGGCCGGTTCGCCGACGGCCCGTCCGAGGCCTTGGCCCTGCTGTCCGCGTCGGTCCACTTCGACTGGCGGCTCGCCCCGTACGACATCGCCGGCTCCCGCGCCCACGCACGCGTCCTCCACAAGGCGGGCCTGCTCACCGCCGACGAACTGGAGCGGATGCTTGCCGGACTCGACCGGCTCGAAGCCGATGTGGCATCGGGCGAGTTCACCGGCACCGTGGCCGACGAGGACGTCCACACCGCCCTGGAGCGCGGCCTGCTGGAGCGGCTCGGGCCCGACCTCGGCGGCAAGCTGAGGGCCGGCAGGTCCCGCAACGACCAGGTCGCCACGCTCTTCCGGATGTATCTGCGCGACCACGCCCGGATCATCGGCGGACTCATCGGGGACCTCCAGGACGCGCTGGTCGGGCTCGCGGAGGCCCACCCGGACGTCGCCATGCCCGGCCGCACCCACCTCCAGCACGCCCAGCCGGTGCTCTTCGCACACCATGTGCTCGCCCATGTCCAGGCACTCTCCCGGGACGCCCAGCGGCTGCGGCAGTGGGACGAGCGCACGGCGGTCTCCCCGTACGGCTCCGGCGCGCTCGCCGGATCCTCCCTCGGGCTCGACCCCGAGGCGGTCGCCCAGGACCTCGGCTTCGAGCACGGCTCGGCCGCCAACTCGATCGACGGCACGGCATCGCGCGACTTCGTCGCCGAGTTCGCCTTCATCACCGCCATGATCGGCGTGAACCTGTCCCGGATCGCCGAGGAGGTCATCATCTGGAACACGAAGGAGTTCTCCTTCGTGACCCTCCACGACGCTTTCTCCACCGGATCGTCGATCATGCCGCAGAAGAAGAACCCGGACATCGCCGAACTGGCCCGGGGCAAGTCCGGCCGCCTCATCGGCAATCTGACCGGGCTGCTCGCCACCCTCAAGGCGCTCCCGCTCGCGTACAACCGCGACCTCCAGGAGGACAAGGAGCCCGTCTTCGACTCCTGCGACCAGCTCGAGGTGCTGCTCCCCGCCTTCACCGGGATGATGGCCACACTGACCGTGAACCGGGAACGCATGGAGGAGCTCGCCCCCGCCGGGTTCTCGCTCGCCACCGACATCGCCGAGTGGCTGGTCAGGCAGGGCGTGCCGTTCCGGGTCGCGCACGAGGTCGCGGGCGAGTGCGTCAAGGAGTGCGAGGCGCACGGAATCGAGCTCGACCAGCTCACCGACGAGCAGTTCGCCACGATCTCCCCGCATCTGACGCCCGAGGTGCGCACGGTGCTGAACGTCCCGGGCGCGCTCGCCTCGCGCAGCGGGCGCGGCGGGACCGCCCCGTCGGCGGTCGCCGCGCAGCTCGCCGAGGTCAAGGCGGACCTGGCCGTACAGCAGGCCTGGGCCGCCGCCAAGCGATAGCGGGCCTCGTCGGCAATGCCCACGGCATCAGGTGAGGTGACGTGCTCCGGCGGCATGTGCGGCCTCTGCCGACAGAGTGCCTGCCGCCGGAGCTCTGCCGGCAGAGCCCAGTCGGAAGGCTCTGTCGGAGGGCCCTGTCGGATAGCGGCCGGACGCGAGATATCTTGATGTCGAGCAATGTTGCAGACGTGGAGACGTGGAGCGGAGCGCACGGTGACTGACTCGACCATCATCTATACGCACACAGACGAGGCGCCGGCCCTCGCGACGTATTCGTTCCTGCCGGTGATCCAGGCGTACGCCCAGGCCGCCGGGGTCACTGTGGAGACTCGTGACATCTCCCTGGCCGGACGGATCATCGCCGCCTTCCCGGAGCGCCTCGAAGAGGGCCAGCGGATCGGTGACGCGCTCGCCGAGCTCGGCGAGCTGGCCAAGACGCCCAGCGCGAACATCATCAAGCTGCCGAACATCTCGGCCTCGATCCCGCAGCTGAAGGCCGCCGTCGCGGAGCTCCAGCAGCAGGGCTACGCGCTGCCGAACTACCCGGACGACCCGAAGTCGGACGAGGAGCGCGACATCCGCGCCCGTTACGACAAGATCAAGGGCAGCGCCGTCAACCCGGTCCTGCGCGAGGGCAACTCGGACCGCCGCGCCCCCGCGTCGGTCAAGAACTACGCCAAGGCCCACCCGCACCGCATGGGCGCCTGGACCCCCGAGTCCAAGACCAACGTGGCCACCATGGGCGTGGACGACTTCCGGTCCACCGAGAAGTCCGTGGTCGTCTCCGAGGCCGGCTCGCTGCGTATCGAGCTCAAGGGCGACGACGGCTCCACCACGGTGCTGCGCGAGTCCGTGCCGGTCCAGGCGGGCGAGGTCGTGGACGCCTCCGTGATGCGGGTCGCCGCGCTGCGCGAGTTCCTCACCGCCCAGATCGCGCGCGCCAAGGCCGAGGGGGTGCTGTTCTCCGTGCACCTCAAGGCCACGATGATGAAGGTCTCCGACCCGATCGTCTTCGGTCACGTCGTGCGCGCCTTCTTCCCGAAGACCTTCGCGAAGCACGGCGAGGTGCTCGCCACCGCGGGCCTCACCCCGAACGACGGTCTCGGCGGCATCTTCAAGGGTCTGGAGGGACTGCCGGAGGGCGCCGAGATCAAGGCCTCCTTCGACGCCGAGCTCGCCGAGGGCCCGGAGCTGGCCATGGTCGACTCCGACCGGGGCATCACCAACCTGCACGTCCCCTCCGACGTGATCGTGGACGCCTCCATGCCGGCCATGATCCGCACCTCCGGCCACATGTGGGGCCCGGACGGCCAGGAGCAGGACACCATCGCCGTCCTCCCGGACAGCAGCTACGCCGGTGTCTACCAGGCAGTCGTGGACGACTGCCGCGCCAACGGCGCCTACGACCCGTCGACCATGGGCTCGGTCCCGAACGTCGGTCTGATGGCGCAGAAGGCCGAGGAGTACGGCAGCCACGACAAGACCTTCGAGATCCCGGTGACCGGCACCGTCCGCCTGGTGGACGAGGCCGGCAACGCCCTCATCGAGCAGGCGGTCTCCGCGGGCGACATCTTCCGCGCCTGCCAGACCAAGGACGCCCCGATCAAGGACTGGGTGAAGCTGGCCGTCACCCGCGCCCGCGCCACGGGCGACCCGGCGGTGTTCTGGCTGGACGAGACCCGCGCACACGACGCCAACCTGATCGCCAAGGTCAGCGAGTACCTGACCGAGCACGACACCGAGGGCCTGGACATCCGGGTGCTGTCCCCGGTCGAGGCGACCAAGCTGTCCGTGGAGCGCATCCGCCGTGGCGAGAACACCATCTCGGTGACCGGCAACGTACTGCGTGACTACCTCACCGACCTGTTCCCGATCCTGGAGCTGGGCACCAGCGCCAAGATGCTGTCGGTCGTCCCGCTGATGGCGGGCGGCGGCCTCTTCGAGACGGGCGCCGGCGGCTCCGCGCCGAAGCACGTCCAGCAGCTGGTCAAGGAGAACTACCTGCGCTGGGACAGCCTGGGCGAGTTCTTCGCCCTCGTGCCCGCACTGGAGCAGTACGCGAAGGTCACCGGCAACGCCCGCGCCCAGGTGCTGGCCGACACGCTGGACCGCGCCACCGGTACGTTCCTCAACGAGGACAAGTCGCCGAGCCGCCGCCTCGGTGGAATCGACAACCGCGGCAGCCACTTCTACCTGGCCACGTACTGGGCCCAGGAGCTGGCCAAGCAGACGGACGACGCGGAGCTCGCCAAGGCGTTCGCCTCGCTTGCCCAGACGCTGACCGAGCAGGAGTCCGCGATCGTCGGCGAACTGAACGCCGTCCAGGGCTCCCCGGTGGACATCGGCGGCTACTACCAGCCCGACCCGGCCAAGGCCGCGGCCGTCATGCGCCCCTCGGCGACCTTCAACGAGGCGCTCGCTGCCCTCGTCTGACCCCGTGGGGGGGAGGGGTGTGACCCAGACAACCACAGAGAACCCCAGCCCGGAGGCGCGCCGGGGGGGGGGGGGGGGGTCAACCGAGGAAAAGGAGGAAGGGAGCAACGCAAA
>NZ_JBHXFA010000145.1:0-2344 GCF_042724175.1 Streptomyces sp. NPDC127084 | reverse complement strand
CGCCCCGCCCCCCCCCGCAGAGACCCCCCCCGCGCGCCGCGCGCCCGCCTGCCGCCGCGCGGGGGGGGTTCCGCCCCCCCCCCCCCCCCCACGCCCCCCCCCCCCGAGGGCCCGCCGGGGGGGGGCGGTCCTGTCTACCCGTGCTACAGGGCCTCGGCCCAGTCCGCCAGGGCGTCGAAGTCCGGGCGTGTCAACCCGATGCGGTGGTCGATGTGCAGCAGCAGGGCGTCGGACAGGTGCCGCTGGTTCACGTACTCCCGGTCCAGCCCGGTGATCTCGTCATCGACCCAGGCGAACGGCCGTCCCGCCGCGTAGTCCAGCACGTACTGCGTCTTCCAGAACGTGCCGCGCGGTGCGGCGCCGTGCATCACCGGCCAGTCGATGTAGGGCAACTCGGGCAGTCCGAGATGCGGCCCGACCCAGTGGTTCGCCGCACTCTTCCATGTGGTCGCCCACACCAGCTCGTACCTCCGCGCCAGCGCCAGTAGCTCCTCGCCGTGGCCATGGTTGAGCCATACCCGTAGCGGCTTCGGCCCGGTCCAGCCGCTGGGCCGCATGCGGTGGGTCGTATAGCCGTCGGGGCGTCGCTCGGGCTTGCCCCCGTAGGGATTCAGCGGCCCATCGATGTCGATCAGCAGCAGCGGTCTCATATCCGCATGATCCTCTCCAGCCTTCACTGAGGCGTTGAAATGTCATGTGAGACATTCATGTCTCATTAGGTGTATGCTTGTCTCATGGCCATGGATCGTGAACAGGTGCTGCGCGCTGCCGCCACCGTCCTCGCGCGTAAGTCGACCGCGACGATGGACGAGGTCGCACGCGCCGCGGGCATCGGACGCGCCACCCTGCACCGGCACTTCGCGGGGCGCGCCGCACTGGTCAAGGCACTCGAATCGCTGGGGATCCGGGAATTCGAGGCGGCCATCGACCGCGCGGGGATCGATCAGGGCGACACGGTCGACGGGCTGCGCCGGCTGATCGCCGAGATGGAGCCGGTCGCGGAGCTGCTCGCCTTCCTCGTCACCGAGAACGAGCTGTTCGAGGGGGACGAGATCGACGAAGGCTGGGCGAGGCTCGATGCCCGCGTGTCCGCCCTCTTCCGGCGAGGCCAGGAAGAGGGCGCCTTCCGGATCGACCTCCCGGCCGCCTGGCTCACCGAGGCGCTCTACGGCCTCATCGGTGCCTGTGCCTGGGCCGCGATGGACGGCCGGGTAGCCAAGAACGACTTCCAATTCATGATTGCCGAGCTGCTGCTCGGCGGAGCACGACGGAGTGTGCAGAAATGACCACCAGTACCGCCCAGCGCACGAGCGGGACGGACAACACCGTATACCGCCCCGGGCGTTGGCTCGCGCTGGCGGTCCTGGTGCTGGCCGTGCTGCTGGTCGCGGTCGACGCGACCGTGCTCGGTCTCGCGACCCCCTTCCTCAGCGAGGACCTCCAGCCGTCCGGCACCCAGCTGCTGTGGATAGGCGACGTCTACTCGTTCGTCATCGCCGGCCTGCTGGTCTCCATGGGCAGTCTGGGCGACCGAATAGGCCGCAAGAAGCTCCTGCTGACCGGTGCCACCGCCTTCGGCGCGATCTCCGTTCTCAACGCGTACGCCACCACGCCCGAGATGATGATCTTCGCCCGGGCCCTGCTCGGTGTCGCCGGTGCGACGCTGATGCCCGCGACCCTCGCCCTGATCCGCAACATCTTCCACGACCCGCGCGAGCGGAGTATCGCCATCGGCATCTGGGGCGCCATGGCCTCGGCAGGCGCCGCCGTGGGACCCGTAGTCGGCGGCTTCCTGCTGGAGCACTTCTGGTGGGGGTCGGTCTTCCTCATCAACCTCCCCGTGATGGCCGTGCTGGTCCTCGTCGGCGTCAATCTGCTTCCGGAGTCCCGGAATCCGGTCGCCGGGCCCTGGGACCTGCTCAGCGTCGTTCTGTCCCTCGTCGGCATCGTCGGTGTCGTGTACGCGGTCAAGGAGGCCGCGAGCGAGGGCCCCACCTGGGCCGCGGCTGCCGCGCTGCTCGTCGGCGCGGGCGCGCTCCACGGCTTCGTCCGCAGGCAGCTCTCCCTGCCCTCTCCGCTGCTGGACATGCGGTTGTTCCGCCACCGGGGCTTCTCGGCCGCGGTACTCGCCGACCTGCTGACCATTCTCGGCCTGTCCGGACTGGTCTTCTTCCTGTCCCAGTTCCTTCAGCTGGTCCAGGGCAGGCAGCCGCTCGAAGCGGGACTCGCCGAGCTCCCCGCCGCGATCGGCGCCGTGGTCACCGGCCTGCGCGCGGGCCGCGGCGCCCGGCGGTTCTCCGGACGCTCGGTGGTCGCCGGCGGGCGCGGCGCGGGGGGCCGCGCG